>CANHMH010000001.1 GCA_947461635.1 Flavobacteriales bacterium
AAGAAGAAAAAACGTTTGGACCGTAGCTAAAAATGCTATTGAAAAAGGTATGCTTTACGCATATTCAGGTCGTAAACAAAAGAAAAGAAATTTCCGTTCATTGTGGATTACACGTATCAATGCAGGTGCTCGCCTACATGGTATGAGTTATTCTCAATTTATGGGAGCAGTACACAAAAGTGGAATCGAATTAAATCGTAAAGTACTTGCTGATTTAGCGATGAACCACCCAGATGCTTTTAAAGCGGTTGTTGATTCTGTAAAAAAATAAATATAATTTATATCAGCTTAAAGCCATTAGTCTTTCGATTAATGGCTTTTTTTTAATCCTTTCGTTTCAGTTATGTTGAAAATAGGCGTTGTCGGAACTGGTCATCTTGGTAAAGTACATGTGCAAAATTTACTTGACTTACCAATGGACTTTGATCTTCGTGGGTTTTTCGATACCGATATTTCCATTGTTTCGAACGTAGAACGCGAATTTCATATAAAGCCGTTTAAGGAATTAAGTGACTTAATTCATGATACTGATGCTGTTCTGATTGCAAGCCCTACGCATTCACATTTCGCCATTGCTGTTCAAGCACTAAAAAGTGGCAAGCATCTTTTTATTGAGAAACCAGTTTGCTTTTCTGTGGAAGAATCAAAGAAACTATTGCGCTACGCACAAGAAGCAGGAGTGCTCGTGCAAGTGGGACACGTGGAGAGATTTAATCCAGCATTTATCGCTGCCAGTCCATTAATTAGCAATCCATTATTTATTGAAACGAGGCGAACAGCTCCGTTTCAGAAAAGAGGGACAGATGTTTCAGTTGTTTACGACTTAATGATCCACGATATCGATATAGCCTTGAAAGTCGCAAATTCAAACGTTAAAAAAATGGCGTCATTTGGAATGAGTGTATTGAGTGATAATGTTGATTATGCAAGTGTTCATTTGGAGTTTGAAAATGGGTGTATGGCTAACTTAATGGCATCCAGAGTGTCTGGTCATCGTGAAAGAATGACCCATATTTTTATGAAGGAGGCGCAAGTTCACGTGGATTTCTTAAACAAAGAAGCGACAACAAGCCAAGTAAAAATAACTCATACCAACGTAGGCCATTTGGAGCATTTGAATGTACCTATTCAACAAGCGAATGCGATACAGACGGAACTTATTGCCTTTGCACACTCCATTAGAGAAGGGCTTAAACCTGCAGTGAGTTTGGAAGATGCTCATCGGGCATTACAAATAGCAGAATTAATTTCGGATCAAATTCAAGAGTCTAGTGATTTGATGAAATAAAATCGAAATAAATACGTTAACGAAATGATGAGAGTTTTATTATACCTTCTTTTTATCAGCACACTGACAGCGTGTATTAAGAATAATCCGAATCCTTCGTGGATTGAAGTGAATCCATTCGTTCTTGTGTCTAATCCGTCATTGTCAGGTTCCGAGGGGCAATTAACGCAAGATTTTAGAGATGTTTGGTTGTACATCGATGATCAAATGGTTGGATGCTTTCAAACTCCCTTTAAAATTCCTATTTTGAAAGAAGGGAATGTGAACATCAAAATATATCCAGCTGTCCGCAACAACGGAATTGCAACAGATAAAAAGATTTATCCATTTATGAATGTGTATGAAATAAATTCACAATTAATAAAGGATCAAACCTTAACCGTTAATCCTGTAACGAGTTATGTGAATAATTTGAATTTTTGGATTGAAGACTTTGAAGATGCCTCGATTAAAATCCAAGATGATCCGAATACAAGTTTGGCTAGTTTGTTTACTTCAAGTGATAATTTGACTCCTTTTAATGGGTTTAATTATGGGAAGGTTATTCTAAATACGACTGATTCTATTTGGGTTGCGAGTACGATCGATCAATTAGCAATCCCCAAGAACAAACCATGTTTCTTAGAAGTTGATTATTACAACACGAATGAATTCGTTCAAGGTTTCTTGGCTATTGGTATAAATGGTAATGTTTATCAAGATAATGCGGGGTTTAATAAACAAGCATTAAATGCAGTTAAGTGGAAGAAAATGTACATCGAACTGACTGAATTAATTGGAAATTCCGCGAATGGTTCAAATTTTATCCAAACATTTAAAGCGAATTTAGACTCGTTACAAACAGAAACATTTATCTGTATCGACAACATAAAAATTGTATATAAGTAACATGAAAGATCGTTTTTGGGCTTCTTTTTTGGTAATTGTCGATTATATTTTCGCTGCTGCAGCGTGGGGTGTTTTTTTCTATTTACGTAAAACTCAAATTGAAGGTCAAGATTTTATTGCAGACACGAAATTTTATTTAGGACTAACATTAGTGCCTGTTTTCTGGGTGTTCTTTTATTTTATTCAAGGAACATATCAGGACATTCGTAGAATATTTCGATTGCAAATGGTGAATTTGACCTTGGTTTCATCCTTCTTTGGGACCATTATTTTATTCTTTACCTTGTTGATTGATGACGATGTCAAGTCCTATCAGAATTTCTATAAATCAATTTTCTTCTTGTTTGGATTGCATTTTTTTATTGCCTTAATTCCTAGGTTGATTTTTAACACGTTACTCATTCGCTTCATTCGAAGTAATGGACACGGATTCAAAACAATCATTATTGGAGGAAATGAAAAGGCTGTTGATATTTACAACGAGTTAATTCAACAAGAACAAAATACCAACTCATTTATTGGGTATGTGAATGTCAACGGAAAGGATACTTTACTGAATGGTTTGATTCCATATCTTGGTCACGCCAACAACTTAGAAGAGGTCATGAGTCAACATGAAGTCGAGGAGGTAATTCTTGCTGTTGAAAGTTCTGACCACAATCGTTTAAAGGACATCATTTCTAGAGTTGACAATGGTCGGATACGAATAAAGTTACTTCCAGATATGTATGCAATTTTATCAGGTTCGGTAGAAATGACCAATATCTATGGAGCACTATTAATTGAAATTATTCCAGATGCCATGCCATTTTGGCAACAAGCGATTAAACGATTAATGGATGTCATGCTTTCTCTTATCGCGGTAATTTGTTTGATTCCATTCTATATTTTTTCTGCGTTGGCGGTTAAGTTTTCTTCCCCAGGTCCAATTTTTTTCCTGCAAGAAAGGGTGGGGGTGAATGGAAAAGTGTTTCGGATCATTAAATTCCGGACAATGTATATAAATTCAGAAAAACAAGGACCACAACTTTCTTCTGAGGGAGACCCACGAATTACGCCAATTGGTCGTTTTATGCGAAAAACAAGGTTGGATGAATTCCCACAGTTTGTGAATGTCCTACTTGGTCAAATGTCTCTTGTTGGTCCACGTCCGGAGAGACAGTTCTACATTGATCAAATCGTAAAGGTAGAACCTCAATACACCCACTTAACGAAAGTAAGACCCGGCATCACATCTTGGGGACAAGTGAAATATGGATATGCAGAGAATGTTGATCAAATGTTGCAGCGCATGAAATTCGACTTGATTTACCTTAAGAATCGAAGCTTGGCGTTGGACATTAAAATCATGTTTTATACTGTAATTATTGTCATTAAAGCAAAAGGGAAGTAGAATCTTTGAAAGGAAGAGTAGGAATTCAAAAAACCTTTGTATCTTTGCACCTTCAAATTCATTTATAAACGTAGGTTTCGTACCTCAAATTGTAAAACATTATGGCAACAAGAATCAGATTACAAAGACACGGTAAAAAAGGTAAACCATTTTTTCATTTGGTAGCCGCAGATAGTCGTGCAAAAAGAGATGGTAAATTCATCGAAAAATTAGGAACGTATAATCCAACTGCAAATCCAGCTGTGATTGAAATCAATTTCGAGGCAACTTTGAATTGGGTTCAAACAGGAGCGGAAATGTCTGATACGGCTCGTGCGATTTTATCTTACAAAGGAGTTTTGTACAAAAACCACCTTTTAAACGGAGTTAAAAAAGGAGCATTAACTGCTGAGCAAGTAGAAGAGAAATTTGCAAAATGGTTAGCTGACAAAGATTCAAAAGTTCAGAACAAAGTTGAAGGATTAGTGAAAAATGCAGCGAAAGAAAAAATAGCTCGTCAACAAGCTGAAGAAGCAACTAACGCAGCGAAAGCAGCTTTACTTGCAGCTAAAAACGCTCCAGTTATTGAAGAAGTAGCAGAAGAAGTTGCAGTTGAAGAAGCTCCAGAAGCAGAAGAAGTTGCAGCTGAAGAAGCTCCAGTGGCAGAAGAAGTTGCAGTTGAAGAAGCTCCAATAGCAGAAGAAGTTGCAGTTGAAGAAGCTCCAGTAGCGGAAGAAGTTGCAGTTGAAGAAGCTCCAGCAGCAGAAGAAGTTGCAGCAGCAGAAGAAGCTCCAGCAGCGGAAGAAGCAGCTCCAGAAGCATCAGAAGAAACTGCGGCTGAGTAAGCTATATGCAAAAAAAAGATTGTTTTTATTTAGGAATAATAGCGAAACTTCACGGATTTAAAGGTGAAGTTTCGTTGTTTTTAGACGTTTCTAATCCAGCGGAATACGCTACATTAGATGCGGTGTTTGTTGAAATCGATGGGGGACTTGTACCTTTTTTCGTTCAAAACATTAAAATTAAAACCAAGGGTTTCGTTGCGGTGAAATTCCAAGGTGTCGATAGTGAACAAGATGCTCAACGCATTTTAAAAAAACCAGTTTACCTTCCTGAAGCATTTCTAAAAGAACTTGATCAGACCTCTTTTTATGACCATGAGATTATTGGATACACTGTAATCGATGAAGTTCATGGTGATGTGGGAATTGTTGAGAATGTCATTGATATGGCTGCAAATCCGCTATTACAATTAAATAAAAATGGAGTAGAAGTTCTTTTGCCTATTTTTAACGGACTAGTACAAAAAGTACAGCGCAAAAAAAAGGAGCTATACGTGAAAGCTCCTGAAGGATTAATCGATTTATATTTAGGTTAATTCGCTTTTAATAATCCAAGCGCCAATTTCATGCGAAGAATTTTTTTCGCTGATTCATCCACCTTACTTTTGAAGGCTTTATCTGTTCTATAAGCAGCTAAAAGTTCTTGATGAGCAAGCTTTGCATCCAAAGGCATGAGTAGTATGTCACATCCCGCATTGATCGCTTTAAACGCAGCAAGTGGAACATTGACAACACCTCCCATATTCATTGCGTCAGTTACGATGAGTCCTTTAAAACCTAAACTGTCTTTCAATAAATTCGTCACAATTTTCTCTGAACATGTTGACGGTAAACCATCCGTATTGTATATAGCGTTGTTTTCTACAGCAATGTGAGCAACCATAATTGAAAGAACTCCGTTGGCGATTAAAGTTGGGTAATTACCGATTTCTTTCATCTCTCCATTAATCACTTGTAAAGCTTTATGTGTGTCTCCGCTTACAAGTCCGTGTCCAGGGAAATGTTTGGCTGTGGCAATAATGTTATTGCGCTGCGTTTCTTGAATGAATGCATTTGACCAAGGAATGATGTTTGCTGGAACAGCACCGAAACTGCGGAATCCTACTGTTGCATTTGGTGACATATCAACAACTGGAGAAAAATTATAATTAATACCAATGGAGTTTAAATCTTTTGAAATGGTTTTTGCACAGTTAATTACCTCGGTTTTATTCAATAATTCATTCGCTTTTTTAACAGGATTTGAGCCAATAATTTTTCGATTTACTAAACTTGGTTCAGCATCAGCACTGTAAAGAAAAGGTAAATTACCTTTTTTCTCATTCATTGACTCAAAGTTCTTGATCCAACTTTTAAATTCTTCTTTTGTTCCATTCAACATTAATACACCTCCTATCAGGCGTTCATTGATATGTTGATCAATTGTTTCTTTTGTTTGACCAAGTCTACCAACAGCTGGCATGATTAATTGTGCAACGATTGCGGTATCATCAAGCTCTTTAAAAATCCGCTCTACCTCTTTGTCTAATGTTGAATTGTTACTCAAGAAATTACTGATTTCAAAATCAAAGGTAGTTGAAGGTTGAACTATTTTTGTTTGATTTGTTGATTCGCTTGATTGAGCACATCCTTGAAAAAGAAGTCCTGCTAAAAATAAAGGTGTGATGATTTTTTTCATATGGTTCATTGTCTGATTCAAATTTAAACATATACGTGTTATCGATTTTGTCTTTTAGTTTAAGAAATAACCATTTACTTGTCAATAACTATGCCTTACTTTTTGATAGAGCCTTAGTCACTGGGGAAATATTCTTAACTTTAAATTAATATTGATGCGTTTTTCCGCAATTAAAGCGTGTTAAAGACATCAAAGAAAGAAATTAAAATGTCTTCCAATGAAAAAAATAGGTTTAATCGTTTCCTTTTTACTAAGTATAAATGGATTTTCCCAAGTTCAAAATTTTTATGATCGAGCGACGATCCAAACAATAGAAGTGTTTTTTAGTTTTTCTAATTGGGATGCGCAACTGGATGCAGCCGTAGCTTCTGAAGCTTATATCATTGCTGATTCTGTTCGCGTAAATGGTGTTTCCTTCGATAGTTGTGGGGTTAAATATAAAGGGAATAGTTCATATAGTCCAACGAATCAGAAAAATCCCTTACACATCGAATTAGATTATATTAAAGGGAATCAGGATTACCAAGGATATACAGATATTAAGCTGCAAAATGGTTACAAGGATCCGTCCATGATTCGGGAGGTGCTTTCTTATGCAATTCTCGAGCAATACATGGATTGTCCCAAAGGTAACTTTGCCAATGTTTATGTAAATGGCGTTTATAGAGGATTGTATTCAAGTGCTGAAAGCATCAATAAAACATTCAATGCCAATCATTATTTCCAAAGCGGAGATACTTATTTTAAATGTAATCCAATTGGTGGTGCTGGACCCGGCAGTACGGTTAGTCCAGATTTAAAATACATCAGTATGGATAGTAGTGCTTACGCCAATGGATATGAATTGCGTTCTACTTATGGTTGGAATCGATTGGTTGACTTAATCAATACCTTGAATAATGATTTTACGAATATTGAGTCAAAATTGGACATTGATCGTGCGATTTGGATGTTAGCCTTCAATAATGTCCTTGTTAATTTGGATTCCTATAGTGGAGCTTTCAGGCAAAACTATTATTTAACGTGGGATATTAACCAACGATTCGTTCCGACGGTTTGGGATTTAAACATGAGTTTTGGTGGTTTTCCTGGTGGAACAGGTTCGGGAACAACAACGCCAACTACATTGGATCCTATGTCGAATAGCACTTCTACGATTCATCCCCTGATTGTAAAAATTATGGCTAATCCAATGTATAAAAGAATGTACATGGCGCATGTGCGAACGATGGTTCAAGAAATGTTTGCGAATGATTACTACTTAACCGTTGCCAATCAATTACGCACTACGATAGATGCAACTGTGAATTCTGACCCTTATAAATTTTATACCTATACACAGTTTCAAAACAGCTTAACGACGGCAGTAACAGGAACCGGTGGACCTGGCGGAGGTTCAAGTATCCCTGGGCTTCAAGCGCTCATGAGCGCACGTGTTTCTTATTTTAATACCAATGCAAATTATGTCTTGGTGGCACCAACCATTTCAAGTTTCTCATCCTCTGTTGCAAGTCCTGTTTATAATCAAACGATTACCATCAATGCCACTTGTTCGAATGAAACTTCTGTCTTTTTAGGATATCGAACAAATCATCAATTGAAATTCAACCGTGTCGCGATGTTGGATGATGGCTTGCACAATGATGGAGTAGCGGGAGATCATGTTTACGGTGTTGATGCCTTAGTGAATGGTGTGGTATTTGAATATTACATTTATACTGAAAATTCAAATGCAGGATTGTTTAGTCCACAACGTGCCGAGCACGAATACCATTCATTAACTGTAGCTGTTCCTTTTCCATCAGTAGGATCTGTTTTGGTGAATGAAGTGGTAGCTTCTAATGGCACATCTGCTTTAGACCAAAATGGTGAAAACGACGACTGGATTGAGTTGTATAATACTACTTCGAATCCAATCGATTTATCTGGCATGTATTTGACAGACGATGCATTGGATTTAATGAAATGGTCTTTTCCTGTGCCAACAACCATCCCGGCAAATGGGTATTTAATTGTGTGGGCGGATAACGATGTCTTTCAATCAGGATTGCATGCATCATTTAAATTAAATGCTTCTGGAGAGTTAGTGATTTTAAGCAACGGAGCAACCTTTTACGATCAAGTTGGATTTGGAGTTCAAACAACCGATGTTGCATACGCGCGCTGTCCAGATGGGGGAGCTACTTTTGCCTACGTTCCTCCAACATACCTAGCGACGAATAATTGTTTCGCATCCATCGAACAATTGAATTTTGAAGTAAAGGTTTTCCCTAATCCATTTAATGATCAATTGATCGTTAAATTGGATGAACAATTGCCAACCCGTGTAAAGATTGTCGATGTGAACGGAAAAGAAATGTTGAACGATGAATTTTCAACAGCCGAAAATAGTATCTCAACAGTTAATTGGTCAAATGGAATGTATATTGTTACCATTGAAAACGAACGCGGAATGAAAACGCTGAAATTAATCAAGTAACTAAAGAACAAAAATAAAGCCCTGACGTTGCTGTCAGGGCTTTATTTTTGATAGAGTAATATTGATTAGTCGTTTCGCTGTTCTGAAACTGATTTTTCTAATTTCGCGAATTGCTCAGCTGTTAGAATATTTTTTAACATTGCCTTTCTCGCTTCTTCATTTGATTTGATGATTGCTTTCTTTTGATCTTCAGGATAGTTTGACATCAAAATACCTTGATTTTTTTGTGCAATTCCCAAATGAATCGAATAGACTTCTTCTTGTTGAGCCGGAGTCAATTTTAACATGGTTGTCTGACTCTGCGTTAACGCTTGAGCGTTTTGTTCAGGTGTTTGAGCTTGTTGCGCAACAGCTGTTAATCCTAAGAAAAATGAAAAACATAAAATTTTAATTGCCTTCATGGGTATTGTTTTATTGTAATTAATTCAAATTTTCGAAACGAAGTTAAGGAAAAAAGAGGAAGTTAAATATTCTTTATTCCTTGAAGAGTCTAAAACTGAATTTATTCCGTTAATTTCGTTTAAAATTCAAGTGTGAAACTTCTTGCCTCGCAACATATAGACAAACGAAAAAGGGATCAAATGGTTGCTTCGGATAAGCAATTAGATTTTTTCTCTTTGTCGTGGGTGCAAGAAATTCTACATCCAAATTGGGAAATGCTCTGTGATGATTCAGGGAATTATGTTCTATCAATTCCAACAGGTACTAAATTCGGTTTCAACTATAGACTTCAGCCATTTTTCATTCGTTCGCTTCACATTCCTAGTGGAGATCAGAACAAACTTGCTGAAATCATTGAATTCTTAAAAACTTCGTCGCGCTACATTCACTTGAATTTCGCAGCAGAGGATAAGGGTGTTTTTCAATCATTTGGAAAATTTCAACAACTCGATTTATCAAATACGATTGATGAAATTAAAGCCAATTATGGAACGAATGCCAAACGTATTTTAAAGAAAATCCCTTCAGATTTTATTTTTAATCAAGAAATAGAAGTCGATGCATTTATTTCTTTTTTCAAACAGCAAAAAGGGGAGGAGTTAATTGGATTTACCCCGGCTGTATGGAAGCGCTTGACAAATTTATTGAATGAAACACAAAGTCGCGGAATGTTAAACATCCGAACCATACACTTAAATGGTTTGCTCCTTGCAGCCGGCGTGTTTATATCACACAATGGAATCTACTATTTTTTAAAAGGGACAGCAACGCCTGAAGGCAAAAAGCTGGGTGCCATGTATGCCTTAATTGATCAAGCAATTACGAGTGTTCATGAAACACATCACACCTTAGATTTTGTGGGTTCTAACAATGAATCGATTGCTCAATTTTATCGAAAGTTCGGTGCAACGGATCACGTTTATGGGGTTTTAAAACAGAATAGGCTCCCATTAATTTTCCGTTTATTCAAGTCTTAATTAAAAATCAATTCATCGATAAATAACCAAGTTGGATTCCCTGCTCCTAAATGCCATTCTGGACAATTTCCTGGATTCACAATCGTGTAACGGATGCTTTTGATCGTTCGTGCTTTGTCTGTTTCAAGAATCTGTGTGAATTTCTGGTTGTATGGATTTTTATCCGTTTTTGTCGCTGAAGGAATTAAAATGATTTGCGGATTTTGGAAAGTGATTCCATCATAAGAAACCTCATATCGTATTTCTTTTGGAAGAAAAATCCATGCTTTCTGATCTCGGATACAAGAAACACCAAATTCATGAATCGCAACAGGTTCCTTAAATGTCACCGTCGCAACAATGTCCTTTCCATAATACCCCTGATAATCACCAGTTCTAAATTCACTTCCTCCAAAAAGTCCATCAATCAATGCGTTTTCGCCCGATGCAGCATATTGATTGGAATACTTCGTGTCGAGTGTCAAATTGACATTTGGATTTTTTCGGATGAATTGGCTCGAAACAATGGCGCTTTCAGATTTGATTCCAGCTGCATTCTTTCGGATTAATTGCAAAGCTACTGTTGTTGTTTGTTGGATCTTAATTGGTTGAGCATAAGCATTCCATGGACCATTATCCAAACGGTATTTTAATTCATAGCTATCTGTTGGACTCAAAATGACATGCCCCATTTCCAAATAAAGTTGGTTGTCAAAAATGCGTTGTTCTGTTTTAATAAATGGAGCAGGAACCACATCTGCAGGAATTTCCACGGTGTTCATTTGTGGGTAATTAGATTTTGCTGGTTTTTTGTCAGTCATGTCAAATTCTAATTTCCCGCCAAGCATCAATGTTTTGTGGTCAATTTGAAAATCTGGAATCAATTTCCCGTTCCATTTTACAGATGCAACATAACAATTCGTTGCACTTTGATTGTTGCAAATGATCTCAATTTTTGAATTTGTCTGGTTGTCCACTTTTATCGTTGCTTTACTGAAGATTGGTCGTCCAATTTGATACATGGTATTTCCAGGTGCAATCGGATAAAGACCTAAGGAACTAAGTACATACCAAGCACTCATTTGACCACAATCTTCGTTTCCAGAAAGTCCATCGGGCTTTGCGTGATACATTTCCTTTAAAATGCGATCGACATAAAACTGTGTTTTGTATGGTGCATTGGTGAAGTTGTACAAATAGGCCATGTGATGTGAAGGTTCGTTTCCATGCGCGTATTGACCGATTAATCCAGTAATGTCTGCTTGTTCACGTCCCGACAATTTCATTTCAGTCGTAAATAATCGATCCAACCATGCTTCCAATGAATCTCTACCTCCAAGTAAATTCGTTAAAACTTCGATTTCATGCGGAGCATATAGGGAATATTGCCAGCTATTCGCTTCAGTGTAATTGAAATTAACTTCTGACGGATCAAACGGTCCATACCATTGAGCTCCACGACGTGGTCGCATAAATTTTGTGTTTGGATCGAATAAATTCACGAAGGAAAAACTTCGTTTGCGGTAGGTTTTCGCCATTTCGTCATTTTCCATAGCTGCAGCCATTTCTGCAATGCAAAAATCGTCATAGGCATATTCCAAGGTTTTCGAAACGGACTCTGGTTCATCACTCGAACTCAAATAGCCTTTGTCCGCGTAACTTTGCTTTCCAAGTTCGTTGATGTTTGCCGTGAAATGCATGTCGTTTAATGCTTTTTTTGCATCGTAGGCCATTTCAGCAACTTTTGTTTGACCATTCAATCCTTTCATGTAAGCATCAGAAATGACACTAACGCTATGATAACCAATCATACATTCCGTTTCGCAGGCTGCTAATTCCCAAACTGGAAGATCGCCACCTTCATCAAATTGACGTAAGAATGTACGAATGAATTGAGTTGTTCGTTCTTGTTGAATCAAGGTAAATAAAGGGTGATTTCCACGGTATGTGTCCCAAAGTGAGAAAACGGTATATTGATTATCCTTGATTAATTGATGTATCTTTTGGTCGCGTCCACGGTAACGTCCATCTAGGTCGCTCATCAAGTTTGGTGCAACCATGCAATGGTATAAACTTGTGTAGAAAATGATGGCATCTTCAAAATTCAACGCTTCAACTTTGACTTTACTTAATTCGTTGTTCCATTTCTCGATGTTACGTGAATACACTTGCATGAAATCAAATCCCGGGATTTCCAGTTGTAGATTGTGTGCTGCTCCTTTTTGATCCACGTGAGACATACCCACTTTGACATATAATACTTTGGTGTCCTTCGGGAATTCAAGCAGTAATTTATGTGTTCCAGCAATTTTAACGGGTTTTGCCGAGCTGAATGGGGTGGATGTTTCTAAGTGAAAATAAAAATGTTGTTCATTTGCCCATGCTTCCGAAACTCTTTTTCCAGAAATACTTGAATTATTGATAATCTCAAATCCTGCGTCAAGAACTTTATCACGGTAATCTAAATCAAGAAGGATGTATTTTTTTCCTTTTGCATTCATGAACGTATATTCATGTATACCTGAACGTTCACTTGTTGTTAAACGGACATTGATTTGTTCGTCTTCCAAATAAACTTCATAGAATCCAGCGCGCGCTTTCTCCTTTGTGTGTGAAAAGGTAGATCCGTACCCGTTTTGGGCATCTTGGTATTTCGGAAGTAGTTTCGCTTTTTTTCCTGATTGAGGTGAGATCAATAAATCTGCATAGTCTGGAACTCCAGTACCGCTTAGGTGTGTGTGACTGAACCCATAAATTAATGAGTCTGAGTAATGGTATCCTCCACAACCATCCCAGCCATCATGACGTGTATCTGGACTTAACTGCATCATCCCGAATGGCGCACAAACACCTGGAAAAGTATGCCCATGACCGCCCGTACCAATCGTTGGCATGACATAAACATATGGATTAAAAGTATCGGAAGGTTTTCCAACGATTTTCTGTGCTTTGTCACTTGCCTCCATGACGTTGTTGACTTGTGCGAAAGAAAGAAAGCCTAGTGTGCAGAAAATGCTACTGAATATCGATTTCATTAGTTGAATTTTCGTTTGTTTAGTTTTGAATACACATTGTTTTTCAAAAAGTAATAATCCCAAATAATTCTTCCATTGTAGCGGTAGAATTTACGTTCTTTTGTATTGATTTGACGGCGTTTTTTATAAAAACGACCGAATTGTGCGTACAGATTCATGTGTGCTAGAAACACCATCCATGTCAATTGGAATTTTCCAGAAAGCAAAAATTTAACTCCAGCAATCCCATCTAAACACATGCGTATGAATAAACTTGGGATTAAAAGTCCAGCGTGGTTTTTCATCAACATGAAAAGACTGTTTCTAAAATTCAAATAAACTTTCTTTGGGGAATCATAATCAAGCGTTCCGCCACCTAAATGATAAACGGTGCTTTCCGGAACACAATGGAAATCAAAACCAAGGTTTCCAAGCCTAATGCATAAATCAATTTCCTCCATGTGTGCGAAGAAATCGGAATCAAATCCTTTTACTTGATGGAATAATTTTGAACGTATCATCATGGCAGCACCAGACGTCCATGTGACTGGGATTTCATAATCGTATTGATGTTCATCTTTTTCCAGGTTGTCAAAGATACGTCCGCGGCAAAATGGAAAATAGTGCAGGTCGACAAATCCGCCTGCTGCTCCTGCATGTTCAAATGACTTTTTGTTATTCCAGGACATTATTTTTGGTTGACAAGCAGCTGTGTTTTCATGCGTATCCATGAAATCTTTCAAGGGTTCGATCCAATTTTCCGTTGCCTCAACATCGCTATTGAGTAGAAGGTAATAATCGAATTGACCTTTTATTTGTTCTAAAGCCACATTGTAACCACCTGCAAATCCGAAATTTCGATTTTGTTCAATCAGGTGAACAGAAGTGAAATGCTCTTGAATATAGGAAATGGAATCATCCGTACTTGCATTGTCTGCAACGTAAACAGGGAAGTTCTTTGAAAATTTCAGTACACTTGGTAAATACGTTTCTAAATGGTGCTTACCATTGTAATTGAGAATGACAATTGCGAGAGAAGAATCCATGCGTTAATATTGACGGTACAAATCGTTGCTGTCTCCACCCCAATGTTTCACATTGTTTTGGTTGGGATTGTCAACATTTCCGTTGTAAGTATTGCGTTTCGCCAAAATTTGAGGCCAAGCAGGATTTTTTAATTCACCAATCATATCCGAATGGAGTAGCCGATAGGCATTGTTTACTAAGTCAGGATTGTAGAAAATGAAGCGTTTGTTACTGTACATGCCAATTTTATTGTATGTCCAGATCTCATAAGGATATTCCGACGGAGAAGATTCTCTAGCATTTACCTGATTAGGTGCGCCATATTTCAAATAAACACGTCCACGGTCAGTTTCAAATCCTTCTTGAAAATTATTCCCGTATATCTTTTGGACAAAAACCACCTGTGCTTTGTATTTCAACCAGGATTCATAAGGATTTGTTGGTGTTGAAACGGCCCAATAACCTTGGATGTGCTTGCGTGCTTCGTCGATGTTTTTGGACTTCAATGTTTCGATGATGTTTTTTATTTCCGCGGGCTTGGAAATTGGAATCAAACTTTCTAAAAAGTATAGGGTTGAATCCGATGGAATGGACGATTGAAACGCAGGATCCAACAGCATGTTTTCCATTGTAAACATGTAATTATTATCATTACTTCGCTCGAAATCGTATGTTTGAAAAGCAAGTATTTCATTCGAGTTATTTGTCAAGCGATACTCAATTTGATAATTTCCAGAATTTAATTCTTCTATGTTAATCGTTTCGAAAACGGGAACAACAGAAGATTTATACAATTTACTCGTTCTGGTAAATCCATTGATTTCACTGGCATCTTTCATATTAATGATGCGATGAGAAAGGAGAAAAGTACTATCCGAAATGTTATCAGTACCGTACAATTCAAGGTAAACGGGTAATGTTTTTGAATCCGTCCCGTAAAAACTGGAAAGCATCGGGATAATGTGGTATCCAGATTTATCAAAATTGGTTTGTTTGTCACTTGGATATGCATATTCAGCAACGAGCACATCTGAAATTTTGGTTTTTATCGAAAAATCTTCAATCGAAATCGGTAAAGTACCAGATATTTCAGAACCATCTTTGTTAACATCAAATAAATTTATTTTTAAAGAATACTTTCCAGGATTTAATTGAACGCGAAGCACTTCATAAAAATCATCTTGAATGCTGTCTATCGCTTCGGGAGATTCAAGAACATATTTGTCGGTAAAAACAACACTGGAACTATCCGAAATTTCCACAGAAATGAGAACTTTCGCTCTTAATCCATTTCCTTCGTCCTTATATGTAACTGAGTAGGATACGAATTGCATGTAGACTTCCAGGTAATTACCTACGTTTGGAGCATAAAATTGCTTCGTGTCCAGATATGTCTTTAACTTGTTTCCTTGTGAAAAGGAAATTCCTTGGAGAAGACAAAAACAAATTAGAATGATTTTTTTCATGTGCATTTAAAATTACAGAAAAAGCATCAATCCTCAATATTCAATCTTATTTTTTGTGCTAACTGACGATTGTAGGTTTCCAAAAGATACTTGAAATAGTTGTCCGTACTTTTTGATATACATTTCGTGTAGTGCTTCAATCGATGCTCGATGTGATCTTGTATAACCTGCATTAAATCAAGTGCATGATCCAGGTTATTTGCAGCAGATTCAATGGCTTTAAAATGGTTGTCTATGGATAAATCAATGGCAACTTTACCTTTGTCGCCACGATCTAAACATTCGTAATAACAATCTTTAATGTTGAATTCTTCTAAAATGGCGGAAGGCATGTATTTATCGAATCCTTTCGGGAATTCAAATTCAACTTCGAATTCCATGTCCTCCAATTCTGAAATACGTGATTCCAAAAAGCGATCCGGAAATTTAAAGGCATCTTGCCAATTGATGTAATCTTGCCAGTAACCGAAGCGACGAACGTTATTTCCTAGATCAATGATTTGAAATTCACTTTTATTCGGGAGTTTTCTGGAACCACGCCCAATCATTTGGTGGTACAAGGTCAATGAGCGCGTTGCTCGGTTAATAATGATGGATTCTACCGTTGGTTCATCAAATCCCGTTGTTAAGATTCCAACCGATGTTAAAATGGCACCTGGTGTTACTTTAAACCAATGAATGACATCCTTTCGATCTTTGTCGCTGAATGTTGAGTCAAGGTGACGAATATTGTACTTGAGTTTCTTGAAGGAATCTTCTACACGACGTGACGTTTCAATTCCGGCATTAAAAATCAATGTTTTTTTGTTCAAGCTAACCTCTTCATAGGCGAAAATTAATTTTTCCTGCATGAAAAAGTTACTGTAGAGTAAATCTGAACTACTTACAGTGAAATCACCATTTGTTCCAATTTTTAATCCGTGTAGATTGACATCATATTGATATGTTTCCGCATTGGATAAATATCCTCCTTCAATCAAATTTGAAATGGATTCTCCGACTAAAAGTTTGTTGTAATTGTCTTTCAGTGGTAAATTGCGATTTGAACTTAATGGTGTTGCCGTCACTCCAAGGATGTTCGCATCTTCATAAAACTGGAAGATTTTTCGAAAACTATTGTAATGTGCTTCATCGACAATGACTAGTCCAACATCTGCAATGAAATTATCATTCTCATTTAAACGATTATTCAATGTTTCGACCATCGCGATAAAACATTGGTATTCGTCCTGATCATCCAAATGCTTCACTTCAGAATTTATGACCTTATTGGCAACTTTAATGGCAGATAACTGTTGAGAAGTCTGAACTGATAATTCAATGCGATGCGTTAAAATCAATACTTTTTTGCCCCATTGTTCAATGAATCGACGTGCAATTTCAGAGAAAATGACTGTTTTTCCACCACCGGTTGGTAACTGATAGAGTAAATTAAAATTCGCACCGTTTTTACGTAGTTCTTCTAAAACTTGGTTAACGGTTTGCTCTTGAAATGGGTAAAGCTTCTTTGCTTCGTATAAATCGAAATCAATCATTTTCGCAGTTGGGATTTGCAAAAATACAGCCTTTTCTTTGAATTAGGACACTATGATTTTGATTGACTCCAATGATAAAGGAAAATACCGGTAGCAATGGAGACATTTAACGATTCGGCTTGACCGTAACCTGGTATGGTAACTGCTTGATTGATATGTTTTTGGATAGCTGGTGAAATTCCTTTTCCTTCATTGCCCATCACTAGAATTTTTATTTCATTTGGATCAATATCTGCTAAATTATCACCGTTTAAAAGTGCTCCATGTACCACTGTATTCATTTTTTGGAGGAATTCCTCAAGATTTTCATAAAAAACGGACATTCTAAAAGCACTTCCCATGGAAGATTGAATCACCTTTGAGTTAAACATGTTTACGGTATCTGTCGAGCACACAATTTGTTTGATGCCAAACCAATCAGCTGTCCGAATGATCGTTCCTAAGTTTCCTGGATCCTGAATTCCTTCTAGAACCAAAACACGTTCAGTTGGATTAAATGCTTTAGCAGCAGGCTCACGAAAAATACCGAGTAAGGTCGACGCTGAATAAAACTGTGTGATGCGCTCCATTTCATTTTCGGAGCATTGATAGCAGTCAAAATTAGTTTGTAGTGATTCGCTGATCTCGCTACTGGCATAAATGGAATGAACTAACGATGGAAATTGGATCGCTAATTCACTGACCAATTTGAGGCCTTCCACTAAAACTACTTTTTCTTTATCCCTGTTTTTTTTGAGATGAAGGCTTTTAATCCATTTTATCTTTTGTAGTGAAATTTTTTCCAACTTGATTATTGTTATTTTTGCACTAGGCATGAAACATCGAGCGAATTTACTAAATATTGCGATTATCCTTCTGTTTGTTTTATCAGCATGTGATTTAACGCGCAATGTCCCTCAGGGAAAATACTTGTTGCGTTCTAATTTAATTGATGTCAAAGACAATTCAACAATAGATAAGTACGCGCTTGGTTTAATTATAAGACAACAACCAAACCAACGAAATTTTTACTTGAATGTCAAATTGCGCATTTACAATGCCATCGACTCAGCAAAAGTTGCTCACAAAAGAGAAGTGAAATACAAATCATTTCTATCTAAACAAACACGAAAAGAAAATAAGGTCATTGAGGTCAATAAAAAACGCAATGAAAAGGCCTATCGTCGAGGTGACTCCACATTTATTGTGAAGGAATTCAAACCCGCTGAGTTTACCAAAGTGCTTTGGAAAGAAAAAGTAAAATATAAATTCGGTCAAAAGCCAATTGTTTTTGATACACTTCTATACCAAAAGAGCATCGAACAACTTGGATTCTATTTGCGAAAAAAGGGTTATTACTATGCAAAAGTTTCCAGTGAACTTAAATTCAACGAGAAAAAACGATTTGTTTATCCAAGTTATGTCATCGAAACGGGTCCTCAGTATGTCATTGATTCTGTTCAATACATTGGTGCCAATCTTTTGCTTAACAAGAATAATGCCTACATAAAGAAACAAAAAGATGAAACAGGAGAACATCCACTCATTGGAAAATCATTTGATACTGACTATTTGAATGATTATCGCGAACAGGCAGCAAAGTTTTTACGTGACAATCAGGTGTACAAGTTTTCGTCTAGCAGTATTTCATACACCGCCGATACGAATAAGCGTAACATGACTGTTCGATTAATCGTGCAGTTTGACGACCGTTACATTGCCTCTGAAACGAAAAAAGATAGTTTGATCCGAGTTCCTTATGTTGAGATGACTGTTTCTGATGTCTTTTTCCACCTTTCGGATACCGTGAACATGGATGCTAGTTTTGCTATGTTGATGAAAGACCAACAGTTGAGTTTATATGACCCTATCGCGCCACAATTCCTTCGAACCACGAATTCATTTATTTATGATGAGATTCCTTATTCAAAAAAGCAATTAAAAGAAAAAAATGTTCCTCGCGGTACCCCTCATCCATTTAGAAAAATCACGGTAACTTATAATGGTGAGAAACCTTGGATAAAACCTTCTGTTTTGGAACTTCAAAATTATTTGGAAAATGAAAACAAATACAAGGAATATTATTTAGATCGAAGCTATCGCGCTATTGTTCAGTTAAATGTTTTTAGTTCAGTTAAACCCATTATAATTGAACAACCGGGCAATAAATTAGCGGTCCATTATTTTCTTGAACCAGCAAAAAAACAAACCTATGGTTTTGATCCGAAGTTCACATCTTCAACCGGTTTATTAGGTGCAAATGCCTCCTTTAATTATACGAATAAAAACATCAATAGGGGTGCAGGGAAAATGACTTTTTCATTTGGAGGTGGATTTGAATCTCAACCCTTGGTATTCCAAGATGAATCCGGTGAAACGGTAGGAGCAGGAAAAGGTAGAACCTTTAACACCTTTGAATTTGGACCAAGTTTGAAGTTTGAAATACCTGGATTATTCCCAACTCCTGTAACCTTGTTAGGTAAAAGACAGAAACCGAGAACAGTACTTTCTACTGCATACAATGTTGAAAAACGAAGCATTTTCGACCGAAGTGTTTTTCAGTTAAATTACATGTGGAAATTCTTGGTAGGAAAGTCCCAGGTTTTTCAAATGGGTTTGCCAGGTGCATCGGTAATCAAATATGTAGCGATCAAGAAAAGTCCAGCCTTTCAGCAGCAATTAAACCAAATAAATGATGTGTTTTTAAATTCGACATATGACAATCAGTTCATATGGCAAGACTTTAAATTCTCCTTCGAGTATAGCAATAAAGAGAAGGATTTGAAGGATGGTAAGGAGCGTAAAAATTTAGCGAATCTTTCTATTTATTTCAACTCTACGTTCGATGCTGCTGGAAATCTCCTCTATCAATTCCGAGAAAGACAAGATACCTTAAATGGTCAATATTTATTGAGAAATCTGCCATATTCACAGTTCGTAAGATTAGACAATCAATTCATTATGAGCAAGCGTGTTTTATCTGGTTCTTCCATACATTTAAAAGTAACTGCAGGAGCTGGTTTACCCTACAAAAATTCGAAAACAGCCATGCCTTATGATTATAGTTTCTTTGGTGGTGGATCAAATGATAACCGAGGTTGGCGAGCAAGGGCTTTGGGTCCAGGTTCGTATAAGTATCATTTGGATACAAATCGCTTGGCTACACAGATTGCAGATATTCGTTTCGCCGGATCACTTGAATACCGCTTTAGTTTAGGGGAGACATTGAAAGGTGCGATATTCACAGATTTTGGTAACATTTGGACTTTTAGAGAAGATGCGAGTAGGGTTGGAAGTCAATTTCAATGGAAAACTTTTTTCCCGGAGATTGCTGTTTCATCCGGTGTGGGTCTCCGGTTGAATTTGGATTTTTTCATCATCCGTTTGGATGTCGGATTTCCAATTTACAATCCTGCTTTTGCCAATGGAGCGAAATGGGTATTTCAAGAAATGGGAACACGCCAAACCTATTATCAAGAAGGAATGGATCATTTTAACATGGGTCTAGATGAAGTGAAGAAAATAATGCCCAAACCTTTTCTTCCAAATTACTTGAATTTTGGTATTGGTTACCCATTCTAATAAAATGTTATGTTGAGATATTCTTCTGTGTTTTTCACATTCTTTTTCCTATTAAACTCATGCATGAAAGGGCAGAAAGTGGATTTAATTGTTCACAACGCAAAAATCCATGTCATGAACGATGCAGGTTCTGTGTATGATGCAATGGCCATTCGAGATGGGGAGATTATTGAAGTAGGACCAGAACGTCAAATACTAAACAAATACCGCTGTGATGAGGAAATTGATGCACTAGGCAAAGATGTGTATCCTGGACTAACTGATGCACATGGGCATTTACTCATGTATGCGAATCAAAAACTTGGCGTGGACCTATCTGGAGCGAAGTCCATGGATGAAGTGATTTACCGCTGCGAAAAATACTATGCCAAGTCAAGTAATAAATTTATTATCGGAGGCGGGTGGGACGAATCCCTCTGGAGCAATGACTCTGTGCCAAATAATAAAAGACTGTCAGAGGTTTTTAAGAATATTCCCGTTTGTTTATATCGTGTAGATGGACACGCCGCATTGGCGAATCAATTCCTCATTCAAAAAGCAAAGGTAAGCGAAGGGAAAATCGATGGGGGTGAAGTGAAAATCGAAAATGGAGCACCATCGGGATTACTTGTCGACAATGCGATTAATTTGGTTTCAAAACATCTACCCGCGTATCCATTGAATCAAGTAAAGGATGCCATTCTTGAAATCCAAGAGGAATTACTTCAATATGGTATTACAGGAACCCATGAAGCAGGGATAGATTTTAAACACATTCAGCTATTTAAATCGATGGTTTCTAGTGGTAAATATCACTTGGAATTATACGCAATGTTAATGAATTCACCAGAAAACAGAGCATTTGCAGCGAAAAATGGTCCTTATCGTTTTCGTAATTTATCCATTCGAAGTTTCAAAGTGTTTGCAGATGGTTCCCTTGGGTCTAGAAGTGCTCTTTTGAAAAAGCCTTACAGCGATGATCACCAGAATCATGGCTTACTTTTAACTTCAGTTTATGAGATGCGTAAAATTGCACAGTTTTGTTTGAAGAATGGTTTTCAAATGAATACGCATGGAATTGGAGATTCTGCGAATGCACTCGTTTTAGAAATATATAAAAATGCGTTTGAAAGAAATCCTGATCATCGCTTTCGACTGGAACATTCCCAAATTATTGACCCTGCTGACTTCTCGAAATTTTCTCAATATGCCGTTTTCCCATCTGTTCAACCAACACATGCTACGACAGATCAACGTTGGGCGGAAAAACGATTAGGGAAAGACCGACTTTTAGGCGCATATGCTTACAAAAGTTTACTTCGTCAATATGGAATGTTGGCCATTGGAACTGATTTTCCCGTGGAGTCAACGAATCCATTTTATACAATTCATGCGGCCGTTCAACGTAAAAACCCGAAAAATGAACCTTTGAATGGTTTTCTTGTGAAGGAATCTTTAACGTTTGATGAAGTCATCAGAGGAATGACTATTTGGGCAGCCTTTTCATCCTTTCAAGAAAATGAACTTGGAAGTTTGGAAAAAGGGAAAAAGGCCAATTTTGTCATCTTTGATAAACCTTTAGAAAGTAAATCTACCTTTGATCAAAACTACGCGTGGATGACATTTATTCGTGGAAAAAAGGTATATTCATTAAATGAACTGTAAGTTTTAGTGTTACCTATCTTTCTCATTAACGTTTAATTTTTAAATTTGAAAAAAATGCAAATGAAAACAGCAAACTATTTACTTATTGTTTTTGGACTAGGCTTTACGCAAGTTTTTGCTCAAGCAATACCAGGAACACTAAATTGGTATAACGGAAGTGGGCAAGGAATGCATACGGAAGAAGCGTATAAAATGCTCAAGAAAAAGAAATCACAACCTGTTGTTGTAGCAGTAATTGACTCAGGTGTTGATATTGAACACGAGGATTTACAAGGAAAAATCTGGATAAATACAAAAGAGATTCCTGGAAACAAAATTGATGACGATAAAAACGGATTTATCGATGACGTTCATGGGTGGAATTTCCTTGGGAATGCATCCGGGGCTAACCAAGAAAATGCGCGATTGGAAAAAACCCGCATCTACGCAAGACTAAAAGATAAATATGACGGAGTTGATCCAAAAACGTTGTTCGATGACACGGAATATTTCATGTACGCAAATGCGAAAGCAGAAGTGGAGGGAGAACTTGAAAATTTTGAGCAATACAAAGAAGGTTTAGCAAACGGACTCTTTGACGAGGAAACAAAAAAGTACATCGAAGATCAATTAAATTATAACCTGAACATTTATTACGACGATCGCACCTTAATCGGTGATAATCCCTTAGATTTTTCAGATGTAAATTATGGAAATAGTGATGTAGAAGGTCCTGACGCTTTGCACGGAACACACGTTTCAGGAATTATTGCTGCAATCCGCGGAAATGATAAAGGTGGAGATGGTGTAGCTGAAAACGTGAAGATCATGTCTGTTCGAACAGTACCTAATGGTGATGAGCAAGATAAGGATGTGGCATTGGCGATTCGTTATGCCGTAAATAATGGCGCTCAAGTGATTAATATGTCCTTCGGTAAGGATTACTCTCCCAATCAATACGAAGTGTATTTAGCGATGGCTTACGCAGATTCAATGGGAGTATTGATGATTCATGCAGCAGGAAACGATGCAAAGGATGTGGATTATGAACCGAATTTCCCAACGGCAAAGTATGATTTTCAAGAGGTGTCTTTTGCTCATTTGTTGACAATTGGTGCATCAACGCGTGAAACAGGTGAAGCGAGGGTGGCTAGTTTCTCTAATTTTGGACAAACAACAGTAGACGTTTTTGCCCCAGGTTTAGAAATTTACAATTCGGTGCCGCAAAGTGCTTATATGAACTTGCAAGGGACATCAATGGCTGCTCCAATGGTTGCTGGTGCAGCAGCTATGCTAAAGTCTTACTTCCCTAACTTGAGTATGTTCGAAATTAAAAACATCCTCTTGCAAACAGCCACGAGGTATACGGATTTTGATTTCCCTTTACTATCTGTAACAGGTGGAATTATTAACTTGAAAGAAGCTGTTAAAGCGTGTAAAAAAGCCGATAAAGCACAAAAATAAGATGCGCAAATCGTTACTTTTCCTTTTTTTATTTTCTGCCTCTTTTAGTTGGTCACAGTGGGAAGTTACGTTTCGTCTGAATCAACTCGTGGATAACTGGCATTTATCGGCATCAAATGCGGACTTTCAAAAGTACTTCAATGCAACAACAGAAGATTTTGTTTTCCTAGGTACCGCTCCGGGTGAACGCTGGAATAAAGTCGAATTTCAATCTTTTTGTAAACCATATTTCGATAAAGGAAAAGCTTGGGATTTTAAACCTAGTAAGCGGATATGGAATTTTACCGCGAACGGCACAGTCGCATATTTCGATGAGGATCTTGAAACTTGGATGGAATCCTGTCGCGGAAGTGGTATATGTGTCTTGGATGCAAACGGAGAATGGAAGATTGCTTATTACAATTTGACGGTATTGATTGAAAATGAGAAAATCAAAGAATTCATAAAGCTGCGCAAGAAATAATGTTCGTTACAGATAATACGCTCAGCTCTGCAAAAAACTACTTTTTCGATCGACTAGCGGCCATATTCTCAACAACTGAATTGAAGTCCATGTGGACCCAAATTATTTGTAAACGGATGAATTGGTCGACAAGTGAGTTGCTGTTAAATCAACAGGAACGTTTATCCGAATCAGATTTATTATATGTTCGTGGTTTTGTAAAAGGATTATTAAATCATGAGCCTTTTCAATACCTTCTTGGTGAAACTGAATTTTTTGGTTTGTCGATTTCGTGCGATGCGCGTGCCTTGATACCGCGTCCAGAAACAGAGGAACTCGTTGAGTGGATTACCCAAAGTACAAAAGATCCTAAACGAATGATAGATGTTTGTTCTGGAACAGCATGTATTTCCCTTGCATTAAAGTCCAAGTTTAGAAATGCGCTAGTTCAAGCCTTGGATTTCTCTCGCGACGCATTGAACTTAGGTGAGGAAAATGCCCGTAAATTACAACTTGATATTGAAGTAATCCATGAAGATGCGCTTAACTTTAGTGTTGCTTTCCTCTCTCAAGAGTTGAAATACGATGTAATCGTTTCCAATCCACCCTATATTCCCAATAAGGAGAGAATAACCATGTCAAAACATGTCCTTGATCATGAACCAGAAATGGCGCTTTTTGTGGACGATGTTGATCCCATTATTTTTTACAAAGAAATCATCAAATTAGCAGATAAGAAGTTGGTTAAAGGTGGGCTTTTGTTTTTTGAATTGCATGAATCCTTTGGATATGAGGTGAAAGAATGTATTCAATTATTTGGATTTGAGGGAATTGAAATTCGAAATGATTTACAAGGAAAATCCCGAATGTTGAAAGCACAAAAAGTGTAACTTTAAGCTATGAATTCAGAACAGGTAAAATCGGAAATCGATCGATTAGTGAATGAGTTAAATCATCACAATCAATTGTATTACATCCACAATTCACCTGAAATTTCAGATTTTGATTTTGATCAGTTGCTAAAGGAGTTGGAAAAGCTGGAAAAAGAATTTCCTCAATTTGCTTCGGAAAACAGTCCGACAAAGCGCGTTGGTGGAGATTTAACAAAGAAATTTGAAGCTGTTTCTCACCGTTATCCAATGCTATCTCTTTCCAATACCTATTCCGAAGAGGAAATTGTGGATTGGGAAAATCGCATCAAGAAATCCATTGACGAGGAATTGGAATATGTTTGCGAATTAAAATACGATGGCGTTGCAATCGGTATTCGCTATCAAAACGGACAATTGTCTTCTGCTGTTACTAGAGGAGATGGTGAGAAAGGAGAATTGGTCACAACAAATGTTCGGACAATCCGAACGATTCCACTGCAATTACAACATGATTTTCCACTTGATTTTGAAATCCGTGGTGAAATATTCATGCCTCACGAGCAATTTGCTTTGCTGAATCAAGAACGCGAAGAAGCAGGAGAGGCATTGTATGCGAATCCAAGAAATACAGCGTCAGGAACCTTAAAATCCTTGGATTCAAAGGTCGTTGCTGACCGTAAATTGGATTGTTATTTATACGGCCTTTACGGATTGAATGAGCAACAAGCAGGTCACTTCGAATCTGTTTTGAAAGCTAAAGAATGGGGGTTCAGAATTCCTCCGCCGGAAAAAAGATTTATAGAGAAAACAACAAGTATCCAAGGAATAATGGATTTCATCCATCATTGGGATCTTGCCAGAAATGAACTTCCATTTGACATTGATGGGATCGTGATTAAAGTGAATTCCTATGATCAACAGCGTCGCTTAGGTTTTACAGCTAAGTCACCTCGATGGGCAATTGCCTACAAATTTAAAACAAGTCAGGTTGAAACGATCTTGGAGTCCGTTACCTATCAAGTTGGTAGAACAGGTGCGATCACGCCAGTAGCGAATTTAAAACCAGTTCAACTAGGTGGGACGACGGTGAAACGTGCATCTCTTCACAATGCCGATCAAATTGAAAAATTGGACTTGCATCTTTATGACCTCGTTCAGGTGGAAAAGGGAGGGGAAATTATCCCGAAAATTGTCGGAGTCAATTTGAGCCAGCGTCAATCAATGGAGAAAATCGTCTTCATTGAAAATTGTCCTGAATGCAATGAATTATTAGTTCGTAAGGAAGGTGAGGCTCAACACTACTGTCCGAATGAAACAGCATGTCCACCACAAGTGAAAGGTAAAATCGCCCACTTCATTAGTCGAAAGGCATTGAATATTGATGGATTAGGCGAGGAGACGATTGAAGTTTTGTATGCTAAAAAATTAATCAAAGATGTAAGTGACCTTTATTCCTTAAGTTTTGATCAATTACTCGAGTTGGACCGAATGGGAGAGAAGTCAGCGAATAATCTACTGAAAGGAGTAGAGGCTTCAAAGAAAATCACTTTTGAACGTGTGCTTTTTGGACTTGGAATCAGATTTGTAGGTGAAACAGTGGCGAAAAAATTAGCCCAAGCATTCGGTAATATGGATGCGCTTATGCAAGCAAACTATGATGAACTTATCGAAGTAGAAGAAATTGGTGAAAAAATTGCGGTCTCTTTACTCAACTATTTCCAAGATTCAGCTAATTTAGCTTTAATTCGGCGTTTACAGGAAATCGGACTTTCTTTTGAAACGATTAAAAAGGAACAAGCATCTTCCTTGCTGAATGGTAAAATCCTTGTTGTGTCGGGAACATTTGAGACATTTTCAAGAGATGAATTGAAGGAATTAATTGAACGAAATGGCGGAAAAGTAGGTTCCTCTGTTTCGAGTAAAACAGATTTCCTAATTGCTGGTGCCAATATGGGACCTGCGAAGTTAAAAACAGCAAGTAACCTAGGTGTTACTTTGATTAGTGAAAATGAATTTATAAAATTGATCAGCTAGTGAGTAGTAAAAATATTTGGGAGTCAGCTAAATCTTTGCTCGTTGCATTCAACTATGAAAATGAGGAGCAATTAAAAGATTTCAGAAAGTCCTTGGACAATATGCTCAATGAGAGCAATGTTGACCGATTGATTATCGTTGTGAATGTGCCGAAGGAAGTGGATAAAAATACGCTCCCACCGCATTTTTTAATCTATTACAATTCTCCTCTTGACTTTAATTTTTGGAGTAAGTTAAAAGATGTTCAATTAGAAACAGAATTAAATCGAACCTATGATTTATTAGTTTGGTTTGGAAATACCGACACAAAAATTTTCCCATACGTACAGAATTCAGTTGTTCAACGTAAAATTATTGTGAATGAAAAAGATTCCTCTTTTGATTTGCAGTTAAATGCTGGATCTGAAAAGCCATCAGAAATGCTTCATTTCGTCATCGAAACACTTAAAAAAATATCTTCAAATGAATAATCCATTCACTGGTGCAGGCGTAGCTTTAGTTACTCCATTTTTGGAAAATGAACAAATTGACTTTGATGCGCTGCGTCGTTTGGTACGCATGCAAATTGATGAAGGAACGGATTTTCTTGTCGTTCAAGGTACTACAGGCGAATCACCTGTGCTGACTCAAGAAGAGAAAATGGAAGTGCTTCAAACAGTAATTGATGAAAATAAAGGTCAATTGCCCATTGTTTATGGCGTAGGAGGAAACAATACCCGTGCTTTGGAAGGGATTTTTGCGAAACTTCCGAATGGCGTCGATGGAATTTTGTCCGTTTCACCTTATTACAATAAACCGATTCAAAAAGGGATTGTTGAGCATTTTAAATTAGTAGCATCCTATACGGATTTACCAATTATTCTATACAATGTTCCGGGTCGAACGGGCTCAAATATGACACCGGAAACAACTTTGGCTTTGAGTGAAATCCATAATATTGTTGCGGTAAAAGAGGCTTCTGGAAACATGGAGCAAATTATGGAAATTATCCGTTTGCGTCGTCCGGATTTCGGTGTGCTTTCTGGTGATGATAATTTAACCATGCCATTGATCGCAGCTGGTGCCGATGGAGTGATTTCCGTGGTTGCCAATGCCTTCCCTAAAAAGTTTTCTGCGATGGTTCATGCTTCTATGACAGGAGATCTTGATACAGCGAGAAAAGAACACTATGACTTGTTTAACATCACGAAAATGTTCTTTGAAGAAGGAAATCCAGGTGGTGTAAAAGTAGCCTTAAACGTTCAAAACATCATGTTGGAGAAAATGCGCTTGCCGTTGCATCCTGTTTCTGATGGACTTCGTCAACGCATTACAAGCGAAACACAGGCAATATTGGCATGAGAACGATCACTATAGTTCTTTCTATTTTTATTTTATTTTTTTCTTGTTCGGATGTCGTTCCGTCAAAAAAGCCAGAGGCCAAATCAACTAAAATTCCTAAGGTAGCTATTGAAGCGCTAGCCTCAGAAAAGCTAAAGGACACTACATTTTTGACACAATTTAATTTAGTGGATGTCCAATCATTAAACAAGAATATATTCGTTGAGTTGAAATATGCTACATCGGATAATTTCATGGGCATTGTTTTGTACGACCGACTTAAAAATGCCTATTTGCAAAAGGATGTTGCCGAACG
Organism: Flavobacteriales bacterium; assembly: GCA_947461635.1. Taxonomy (GTDB): domain Bacteria; phylum Bacteroidota; class Bacteroidia; order Flavobacteriales_D; family Crocinitomicaceae; genus UBA952. The sequence continues at coordinate 28,618 of CANHMH010000001.1, forward strand.
TCTTTCGAAAGTTCAAGATTATTTATCGGAAATAAAACCTGGTTTTCATTTGTTGATTTACGATGCACTTCGTCCTGTTAGCGTACAGCAAAAAATGTGGGACGCACTTGATTCTTTGCCTCCGGCACAACGTGGAAAGTTTGTATCCAATCCAAAGAACCGAAGTTTACATAACCTAGGTGCAGCTGTTGATTTAACGATTGTGAATCAAAACGGAGAACCGCTTGATATGGGTGCAGGATATGACGATATCCGTCAAATTGCTTATCCATCAAAAGAAAAACAGTTTCTTGCTGAAGGAAAATTAAGTCCTGTTCATATAGAAAACAGAGACTTGCTACGGAAGGTAATGAAGTCGCAGAAATTTCGTCAACTTCAAACGGAATGGTGGCATTTTAATGCCTGTTCTCGTGAGGATGGACTTTTGAAATATAAAGTTCTGTTAGTAGAACCCTAATAACTTAAATAGATTTGCGTAGTGTCAAACGCAGTTGTATTCGCTTCTAAATATCCTTGATTTGTCGTGTTTATTACCCAATAAAGTAAGGAATAAAGTGTATTTCCCTTGTTGACGCAATAAATAGTGGTGTCCAAGGCCCCGTAAAAATCTTGTTCGGTACTCGGGCAGCATTCAGCACAAGAGGCATATCCGGATTGTTTAATGTAACGGAAATCATCCATAGAAAGAGGATTCTGGTTGACGAATTTTAAAGCCACCCATGATTGCGCCCAAGTTGTTAAATCGAATGTGTTTTCCTCTTTTAATTTTAATTCAGAGAAATAAATGGTTTTTTCAATCGGAAAATAAAGCGATTTATTGACACGAAGAATGTATTTCTCTAAACGTTCCCGCGGGACAATAAATTCAAATTTACCATCCGTCCCTAAGATTTTACTGGAAACAAATTGTTCGTTATTTGATGCCAAAGGAATTTTGTACAAGCTAATTTCCGCTCCCGAAAGTCCAGTTTGAAATGTCGCGTCTGTTACCGTACCGTTAATGATAAATTCTCCGGCACCTTTGTCACAGCCATAGAACAATCCAAGGATAGCGAAAAGAACAACAAATTTTAAGCGTTCCATTGATTCACTAAATTTATTTTTTCAGCTGGAATGAATAAATAATCACCTTGTTCGGACTGTTTTCCATTTTCAGCAATACATTTTCCGTTGACAATCCCGTGTTGTATATAATTTAATTCCGCGAAAAAGTTCAATAATAATTCCGTGTTTTTATTGTCAATTTCGATTTGAACAATTGGACGCTTTTCCGTTAAAACAGCTCCCAGCTGACTAAATACTTCCCATTCATGTCCTTCAATATCACATTTGATGTAATCAATTCGCTCAAACGTACTGAAAAACGCAGAGGTGTTCACCATTTGAACTTGTTGCGTTGTTTCATGTTCAGCTTCTTGTTCATTTCGCATGACATGCGGTAGTCCTGTTCGCATCATACCATTTGTTTTGGGTAAAACCATGGTAATAGATCCGGATGTTTTTCCAAGAGCGACATTGTGAAGTTCCACATTTTCTTTGTTCCCAATAAAGTAATTTAATACCGCATGAAATTGAGGCAAGGGCTCTATGGCAATTAACTTGCCATTTGGAACCAAACGAGAGAACGTTTTTGCAAAATAGCCAAGGTTTGCTCCAATATCAATCACAACATAATCGGGCTGTATAATCCGCTGAATAAAATAATGGAACTTAAAAGATGGTTTGTTTTTCAATAAACCTAAACGATACATGAAGTAAAAACTTCTGTGTAAAGTCATCAGGTATTGACGCTCACTTAGCAAGAAATATAAAAGTCTTTTCAATTACTCATTGTTTGAATAACGAAGTTACATTTTTCCCTTTGGACTTTCTTGTTTTTCGTTCAAAAATGCATGGATTAAGCAGAGAATTGTAATTTTAAGGCATGAAAAATTTACTCCTTGGTTTGATTGCTATCTGTGCCGCCACATTTCATTCGAATGCACAATTAGACTTGAAACAAATTATGTCTGGAACTGCGTTCGTTGGAAACTCCCCTGAATCGTATGATTGGTCTATTGATGGACAGTCCATTTATTTTTATTGGAATCCTGAAAATAAAATTGGCCCTAGTTTATATCAATATTCCTTAAAGGATCACAAATACACGAAATTGTCCGATTCGCTCGCTTCGTCAGTTGTGTTTTTCGATCGAAATCAACGTGATTTTCAGCGCCAATTTATGAGTGATGAAGGAGTGTTGTGGAGTGTAGATAAAGTAAATGGATCCAGTCAAATCCACCTACAAACGACAAATGGTGTTTTTAATGTGCAACGTGCAAAATCCCCAACAGTTGTTCTTTTTCAGCAAGGCGATCAAGCTTATTCTTTAGATATTCAATCTGGTTCAGTCAAGCAATTAACCAATTTTAAAGCGGGAAACAAAAAACAGCAGAACAAGGACAGTAGTTTTTTGGAAAAACAACAAGTAGAGTTGTTTGAATTTATACAAGATAAAAATAAACGTTCCGAATATTATCAAGGACAAGCAAAGAATACACGCTTTAAATTCCCGAAAGAACAATTTGTTGGCGCCTCTTCTTGGAGTGAGATTCAAATCGATCCATCGGTGAATTATGCTGTTTTACGTGTGACGGAGGAGTCAGATTCAAAACCAACAAACGTAGAGCAATTTATTACGAATGATGGATTCACAAAACATCAAGCTGCTCGTGATAAAGTAAGTGACAATGAGCCCAATCAGAAAATGCTCTTGTATCAAATGGCTGAGGACACATTAATTTTCTTGGATTTTTCCAAATTGACAGATATTCGTTTAAAGCCAGCTTTTATTAGAGAAAAGGACACTGTTTCACTCTATTCAAAGGATCGTTCTATATTCATTCATGCCCTTAAATTTGCTCAAAGCAATGCATTAGCACTTTGCGATGTGCGAAGTGCGGATAACAAGGACAGATGGATTGTTCTCATCAATTTGCAAAAAGCAAGTGTGGAAGAAATCGAGCATCAACATGACGAAGCGTGGATTGGTGGTCCGGGTATTTCTTCCTGGAACGAAGCTGATGGAAATATGGAGTGGATTGTTGATGGCGAAACGTTTTATTTTCAATCGGAGGAAACAGGTTATTCTTCTTTGTATCAATATGAACTATCAAAAGGAAAAAAGACCTGTCTTTGGCCAATTGCGAAAACAGAAGTATACGAAGTTCGTTTATCCAAAGACCGCAAAAATCTTTACCTAGAATACAATCCATGTGAAATTGGAAAAACGGGACACCACGCTTTTGGTAAATTAAGTTTGGAAAATTTAAGTTTCACGCCCTACACAAATTTACAAGTTGGATACAATGAAGTCTTGTTATCACCGGATGAAAAGAATTTGGCAGTTCGACAGTCCTTTGCGAATAAACCATGGGAATTGTATGCTGGTCTAAATATTCCGAGTAAATCCAATTTAAATCAAATCACACATTCCACGACAAAAGAATTTGATTCTTATTCGTGGATTGATCCACAAGTGATTTCCATTCCGGCATCAGATGGGGTTTCAATTTTTGCACGTATTTATGAACCAACGAAAGAAACGAAAAATGGCGCTGCTATTTTCTTTGTTCATGGTGCAGGTTACCTACAAAATGCCCATCATTATTGGAGTAATTATTACCGTGAGTATATGTTTCATCATTTGTTACGCGAAAAAGGCTACACTGTTATTGATTTGGATTACCGAGCAAGTGAAGGATATGGGCGCGATTATCGAACGGCAATCTACCGTCATATGGGAGGAAGGGATTTGGAGGATTTTGCTGATGCAAAAGCGTTTATGGTTAAAAATTATGGGATTGATGCGAAGCGAGTAGGGATGTACGGTGGTTCTTACGGTGGATTCATAACCTTGATGGGACTGTTAACCAAACCAAATGAATTCGCTTGTGGTGCAGCTTTACGCTCTGTTACAGATTGGGCACACTACAATCATGAATACACAAGCAATATTTTAAATAGCCCGGAAACAGATCCTGAGGCTTACCGCAAAAGTTCGCCTATCTATTTTGCTGAAAATTTACAGGATCCTTTAGTGATGTTACACGGAATGGTGGATGACAATGTGCAATTTCAAGATGTCGTTCGCTTAAGTCAACGATTTATTGAACTAGGGAAAAAGGATTGGGATTTAGCCGTTTATCCTGTTGAATCTCATGGATTCAAAGAATCCTATTCGTGGTATGATGAATACCGACGCATTTTGGAATTAATGGAAAAGAATTTAAAATAAGCACATGTTAGTAAGAGAATTGGTGGACAAAGAGGAAATGTTGAAATACCTTCCCGTGTTGAATGAACTTTATCCTAGTTTGACAACGGAAGAATATTCCCGCGAATTAGATGAAATGCTTTCATGTCGTTATGGTCAAGTAGCGGTTTTTGAGGAGGAAGCGTGTGTTGCTATCTGTGGATTTTGGATAGGTAATAAATTGTGGATTGGCAAATATTTGGAATTAGATAATATCGTTGTTCGTGCTTCCCATCGCAGCCAAGGAGTAGGGAAGTTGATGTTTGATTTTCTTGAAAGAAAAGCTGTAGAGCAACAATGTAAAATGCTGTCATTGGATTCGTACACAAGTAACTTCCAAGCACACAAGTTTTTCTATAACGAGGGATATGTGCCCAAAGGATTTCACTTTGTGAAATTATTGGACAAAGATGCAATTAGATAGATATAAAAAAACCGAGTCTTTTGAACTCGGTTTTCAGATTTTAATAGCTTTTTTTAAGAATGTTTTGCAGCTAAATAACGTTCAGCGTCTAATGCTGCCATACAGCCAGTTCCAGCAGCTGTAATCGCTTGTCGATACGTTCTATCCGCTGCATCACCGGCAACAAATACTCCAGGCACATTCGTTTTAGAACTTCCCGGTTGTTCATATTTGATATATCCCGTTTCATCTAAGTCGATGAAGTCTTTGAAAATCTCTGTATTTGGTTGGTGTCCAATGGCAACGAAGAATCCAGTGGCTGGAATCGTGCGCTCTTCTTTCGTTTGAATGTTTTGAACACGCGCTCCAGTTACTAATTGTCCATCACCTAAAACTTCTAATGTTTCAGTATTAAACAAGATTTCGATGTTTGGCGTTTTCATGACACGTTCCGCCATGATTTTAGAAGCCCTAAATTCATCACGTCTTACCAACATCGTAACTTTCGTACACAATTTCGACAAGTAATGTGCTTCTTCACATGCTGAATCTCCAGCTCCAACAATAATCGTTTCTTGATTACGGTAAAAGAATCCGTCGCATACGGCGCATGCAGAAACTCCTCCTCCTAACTTCAAGTATTTTTGTTCACTCTCTAATCCTAAGTATTTTGCTGATGCTCCAGTAGAAATAATCACCGTTTCTGCATGAATCTCCGTTCCGTTCTCTGTCCAACATTTGTGAATATCACCACTGAAATCGACTTTGGTGATAAACCCAGAACGAATATCCGTATCGAAACGCTTAGCTTGCTCTTCTAATTGCATCATCATCTCCGGACCTGTGACTCCTTGTGGATATCCAGGAAAGTTCTCTACTTCGTTTGTTGTTGTCAATTGTCCTCCGGGTTGTAATCCTTGATACATAACTGGTTTCATGTCAGCTCTTGCTGCATAAATGGCTGCTGTATATCCAGCGGGACCAGAACCAATAATTAAACATTCAAGGTGTTCTATTGTACTCATATCTTTCGTTTTTTAACAGAGCAAAAATAAGGGATTGCGTCCAATTAGATGAAAATTCTCTCGGTGTCTTCTAAACAACTTCTCAACAATTGGTAACATTTCATGAGAGGATGCGTCCATCAAAATAATTCCTTATTTTCGTACCTCAAAAAAAACAGAAAATGAATAAAAGAATATTAATTTGTTTGTGTTCTTCACTTGTCTTTACAAGTTTCGCTCAGAAAAAAGAAGAAACACCTAACCATGCACCATTAAATTGGTATTTGAATGATCCGAAAGCGGATGGTATTTATGGAGTAGGAGCTGAGCGCGCCTATGAGTTGTTAAACGCCGCAGGTAAAAAACCAAAGCAAGTAATTGTAGCGGTTATTGATAGCGGTGTGGAAACAGATCATCCAGATTTAAAAGATGTGATTTGGGTAAACGAAGATGAAATTCCAGGAAATGGAATTGATGATGATAAAAATGGATACGTCGATGACGTTCATGGTTGGTCCTTTTTAGGTGGAGCAACACAAGATATCAATAACGAAGCATCTGAATTGTCGCGCATGTACCACAATGAATCGGCTTATTTTAACGGGAAGTCAGCGTCTTCTATTTCAGATAGCGACAAAACACGTTACGAGGCCTATTTAAAATTGAAAAAAAGTTTTGAAGACGACTTAAAAAGTTCACAACAACAATTGGCTTCCATGAAAGCGTTTGATTCCTATGTTCAAAATGTAAAAACAGCATCGAACGGTGAATTTTCTAAAAAAACGAGTGCGGATTACACCCCAATTTCTGATCAAGAAAAACGCATTCAAAACAGATTGAAAGCAATTTTAATTGCGATGCCAGCAGCAACCTTAGAATCTGAAATTCATCATGCAATGGAATCAGTAGAAGGAAGCATTAAAATGTCTACAGTCAATGCGGATAGTATTCGTGCCATCGTAGTGGGTGATCATCCAAATGATTTAACTGAGAAATATTATGGTTGTAACCGTTACGAAGGACCAGACGCCATGCACGGAACACATGTATCTGGTATCATTGCGGCATCTCGTGGAAATGGAATTGGAATTGATGGAATTGCAAATTGTGCACGCATCATGGTTGTTCGCGCAGTTCCAAACGGTGACGAACGAGATAAAGACGTTGCGAACGCTATTTATTACGCAGTAGACAATGGAGCTACCGTGATTAATATGTCCTTCGGTAAATATTATACGCCAAACAAAGAAGCTGTTGACGCTGCTATTCGTTATGCAGAAAGCAAAGATGTTCTTTTGGTTCACGCTGCAGGAAACGATGCGAAAAATAAAGATGTAGAAGATTCTTACCCAACGCGTATTTTGAACGATGGAAAATGGGCGAGCAATTGGATCGATGTAGGTGCAAGTAGTTCATCTAAAAAAGGAAAAACGATTTTAGCTGATTTCTCTAACTACGGAGCAAAATCGGTTGATTTCTTCGCTCCTGGTGTAGATATTTATTCCACAGTGCCTGATGCAAAATACGAAGATGCTTCTGGTACATCCATGGCTTGTCCAGCTACAGCTGGAGTTGCTGCTTTGATCCGTGGGTATTTTCCTGAATTGACGGCTGCACAAGTTCGCGAGTTATTGATGAATACTTCAGTGAAATACAAAAAGTCAGTTCAAATTCCAAGTGCTAAAAAATCTGGAAAAATGACAGAAACGTGTATTACAGGTGGATTTGTGAATGCAGCGGAAGCTGTTGAATTCTTGCTAAACAAGAAATAATCGTCCTTTCAATAGGAATAAAGTCCCGACAACACGTCGGGACTTTTTTTTGTCACTTCTTTCCAAATTAATGAGCGGATTACATCTTTCATCTTTAAGGTCTCGTTTCATTTTGCTATTTTTGCTCACAAGAATTAATACTTCAATAAATGACCAATAACCCTCTTTTAATCATCCTTTTTGCTGTTATCATTGTTTTTATGATGTTGCTCGATTTGGGAGTAGTCAATAAACGAAGTCATGTCATCACCAATAAAGAAGCCTTGAAGTGGACGCTTATTTGGGTTTCTGTTTCGATGTTATTCAGTTTAGTCGTTTATTGGCAGTCAGGTTTCGCAAAGTTTGCAGATTATCAATCCGCTTATTGGATAGAAGAGGCCTTGTCGGTAGATAATATGTTCGTGTTTATCCTCGTTTTTCGCTTTTTCAAATTGGAAGGCAAACTGCAACACAAGGTATTGTTCTGGGGAATTATCGGTGCCATCATTTTTCGGGCGATTTTCATCTTCTCGGGAATTGGATTAATCAATTTAACATACCTACCTGAATTCAGCATTGGCTCATGGAATTTTAGCTTGGACCAAGAAGCAAATCGCAGTTTAGCAGAAAATGTAGGTAAGTTCTTCCGTCCAAACGCCATTTTAACCATTTTCGGTATTTTCCTTATTTACGCTGGAATAAAGTCCTTGTTCGCATCGGAGGATGAGGATGATAAAGAAGATTACTCGACGAGTTTTGGTGCGCGTATGGCACGTAAAGTATTTCCCATTTCGAAAAACTATTACGGAGATAAGTTTTTTATTTCATGGAATAAAAAACGTTTTGCAACGAAGTTATTTTTGGTCTTGGTAGTCATTGAAACAACAGATTTGGTCTTTGCCATTGACTCCATTCCTGCCATTTTTGCCATTGCACCAAATGACCCCGTGATTCTATACACATCTAATATCTTTGCCATTTTAGGATTAAGATCGATGTATTTTTTATTGGCGAATTCCATTCACATGTTCTCGAAATTGAAATACGGGTTAGCCTTCATTTTATCCTTTATTGGATTAAAAATGTTGCTATCTCCGTTCATTCATATTCCATCATCGATTTCATTGCTCATTGTTATAGGAGCATTGTTCTTATCGATTTTAGCATCGATTTATTGGAAAGAAGAAGAAGCGTAATTAGAAAAGGAAACTTGCTCCTTCTTCGCTTTTTGTAACCATTTTACGGACGTTTGAGAATAATTCTCTCCCGAATGCAAATGTGTTATCATTCGAAATATAGGTCGCTTCTCTTTGAGTTACTTCCGCTTCATTTTGAACGGTTAATTCACCGTGGTACGAATCTAAACGGATAACATCACCAGTACGAATTTTAGCAATCATACCACCGTCTTTAGCTTCCGGTGTTAAGTGAATGGCTGCAGGAACTTTTCCGGATGCTCCTGACATTCTTCCATCCGTCACCAAAGCCACTTTAAATCCTTTCTTCTGAAGTATCGTTAGGGTAGGTGTCAATTGGTGCAATTCAGGCATTCCGTTGTGCTTTGGACCTTGGAATGGAAGTACTGCGATGAAATCTTTTTCCAATTCACCGTTTTTGAAGGCTTTGATCAAATCACTTTGCTCATGAAACACAATTGCAGGTGCTTCAATTACACGTTGGTCATCTGCCACAGCGGCTGTTTTAATAACGGAACGACCAAGGTTTCCTTTTAGAATTTTAATTCCACCATCTTTAGAGAATGGATGATCAACCGGTCGAATAATGGATTCATTAAGCGTTTCTTTCGCGCCATCAACCCAAATTAATTCATGGTTTTCAATTCTAGGTTCTTGTTTGTATTTGTTCAATCCTTTACCAAGAATTGTGTAAACATCCTCATGTAATATTCCATGATCCAATAAGGTACGAATCACAAATCCCATGCCTCCAGAAGCGTGGAAATGATTCACATCTGCTGCACCGTTTGGATACATTCGCGTTAACAAAGGAACAACATCGGAAAGGTCTGACATATCTTCCCAATTGATGATGATTCCTGCTGCACGAGCAATGGCAATGAGGTGAATGGTATGGTTTGTTGATCCACCAGTCGCTAATAATCCGATGATGCCATTCACGATGACTTTCTCGTCAATGATGTTTGCAATGGATCGTTCAAATCCGATGCGCGTATTTTCGATGGCAACTTTTACAGCTTCTTCGTTCAATAAATCGCGTAATTCAGTTCCTGGATTCACGAAACTAGATCCAGGCAATTGCATACCCATGATTTCCATCAGCATTTGATTGCTATTGGCAGTTCCGTAAAAGGTACATGTTCCCGGAGAATGGTAGGAATCAGATTCTCCTTTGAGTAATTCTTCTCGACCGATTTTTCCTTCAGCAAATAATTGACGAATGCGACCTTTTTCTTCGTTACTGATTCCACTTGGCATTGGTCCACCCGGAAGGAATATAGTTGGCAAATGTCCAAAGCGCAAAGCTCCCATCATCAGTCCAGGAACAATTTTATCGCAGATTCCAAGACAAAGTGTAGCATCAAACATGTTATGTGACAATCCAATTGCGGTTGACATCGCAATCACATCTCTTGAATACAAGGAAAGTTCCATCCCTGGTTGTCCTTGAGTGACGCCGTCACACATTGCTGGTACAGCTCCTGCAACTTGTGCGATTCCATTGTGTTTATTTGCGTAGAGACGAATGTTTTTCGGATAATCTTCATACACCTTGTGTGCGGAGAGCATGTCATTGTATGCGGTGATGACGCCTAAATTCGGTAAACGATTTTGTGCTAATTCTGCTTTATCATGTGATCCACATGCTGCAAAAGCATGTGCGAGATTTCCACAGCTCATTGCTTGACGAGTGACACCTTCCTGATGTGCACTTTTCATCTGTGTCAAATAGGTAGCTCTAATTTCTTGGCTTCTCTCAATAATTCGTTGGGTAATCTCTAAAACTTTCGCATTCATAGTCTAGGCATTTTCTGTGTAGTAGATTCCTTCTAAAAAGGGAATAAAATGATGTATCGGGTAATTTCTCTCCTTGCTTTCTTTGAGCACATCCAACTTCCGCGCTCCGGTAATCATTAAAAAGTTATGGTTTCCTTTCATTAATATTGGACCACAAAATGTAATGCGTTGAGTAGGTTCGTTCGGTGCGTTTGTGTTCGCTAATAAGTTGTTTGAATGAGTTGCGTTTTCAGAAGAAGTATCATTTGGAAATAAAGATGCGGTATGTCCATCATCACCCATCCCAAGTACAATGACGTCTGGATTTTCAAAAACGCCATTTTCTTTCGTAGCAAGTTTCAAGTTTTCAGCGTAATCAGCTGCATTAATCACCATAGGATGCATAGTTGCAGTCGTAGCTAAGTTTTGAAGCAAACTTTCACGAATGAGTGTTTCATTCGAATATGGACTATCTTGTGGAACAAAGCGTTCGTCGACAAGTCCAACATGAACTTTTGACCAATCCAAGTCAATTTCACTCAATTTTTGATATAAATTTTTTGGTGTACTTCCACCAGAAAGCAAAATAGTTGCAGTTCCTTTTTCTGCAATCTTTGAACCAAGAATACCTGCAATCTGAGATGCCAATTCCACTTCAAGAAGTGCTTTTGATTCAAATGAAATTAATCTCTCCATGACTTTGTTATCCAAGATTCATTTTCATCTAAAATCAAATCGCCTGGACCCCAAGTTCCTGCTTCGTAAAGAACATTCGACATGTTACTCGATTTCCAAGAATTGGTTATGGATTCAATGTATGTCCATGCCGCTTGTAACTCATCTTGACGCATAAAGAGCGTTTGATTTCCACGAATTACATCAATAATTAATCGTTCATAAGCATCAGGAAAACGTTCTTTGAACGAATCAACATAATCTAATTTCAAAGCGATTGGCTTGTAACGGTATCCACCAGGACCCGGGATTTTGGTCATTTGAATAAGTTCAATGCGTTCCTCTGGTTGAAGGCGGATAATTAATTTATTGTTGTTTAATTTTTCTTTTGAAGGGAAAATATTGTGACGTACTTCTTTGAAGTTGATCACGATTTCCGAATAACGTTTGATCATTCTTTTTCCAGTTCTCAAATAAAAAGGAACGTTTTTCCATCTCCAATTATCCACATAGGCTTTCATCGCAACAAAAGTCTCCGTTTTGGATTCGTATTTTTCGATGTCCTCCAAATAAGAACTTACTTGAACGCCATTGATTTTACCTCGCGTATATTGTCCTTTTACGGTATCGGTTTGTACTGTTTTTTTATTGAGTGGACGTAACGCACGAAGAACTTTTAGTTTTTCATTTCGAACTTCATCCGCTTCCAAAGAAACAGGTGGTTCCATCGCCACTAGACAAAGTAATTGGAGCAAGTGATTTTGTACCATGTCCAATAATGCCCCCGAATTATCATAATAGGAAGCACGTTTTTCAACACCTAAACTTTCAGCAACAGTAATTTGTATGCTATCAATGTTTTCGGAATTCCAAGCGCGTTCAAATAAATTATTTGCAAAGCGCAAGACCATTAAATTTTGAACCGTTTCCTTTCCTAAGTAATGATCTATGCGGTAGATTTGATGTTCGTCAAACGCTTGAGTGATTTCGTCGTTGATGGCATTGGAGGACTCTAAACTATATCCCAACGGTTTCTCGATAACAACTTTACTTGTTTCATTTACAAGGTCACACGCTTTAAGTGTTCTTGCAATTGGTCCGAATGCCGAAGATGGGGTAGAGAAGTAGTAAATGTTTTGAAAACTAGGGAATTGCTTGATGAAAGCACTTAGTTCCGAATAATCTTCCATTGTGGCATCAGCAACCTTGATTAATTTTATTTTTTTATTAAATTTTTCAATTTCATCTTTATGATAACGGTGGTGATCACTCACTTCTAAAAAGGGGGTGAGCTTATCAAAAAAATCTTTTTCATCAGGATCTTTTCGTGTAATACCAATAATATTATATTCGATATTTAGTTGTCCATCAAGGTCTCTGTGAAATAATGCGGGATAGATTTTGCGAATCGCAAGATCACCATCTCCACCAAATACCACAATATTAAACGATTGAAAACGTTCTTTACTGTAATTGGTTTTTTTATTGTTTGCATTCATTTTAAACCATATTAGTTTGTGTCAAAAATACACTAAGTAAATGATAAGCGCAATAATTTTACCTAAATTTAGCAACTATTTAATGTTTATAACGTCTTTTAGCCGATGATGATTAAAACGATTTTCCTATCCCTTGCCTTTTTGTTGTTTTCTACAAATAATTGGGCTCAAACGTTTGTTTTTGGCCAACTCACTGGGTCTCCAAATATGATTACAACAGGTTGGAATTTAACAGGAAACGCGCACATTGGAGATACCCCTGGTGACGTGGATGCCTTCAATAATGAATTGCTGCTTACAAATAATACTACAGGACAATCCGGAGGTGTTTTTTACAATACGCCAATCAATCTCTCTGCTTGTCAGACATGGACTGTTGATTTTGAATACCGAATAGCAGGTGGAAACGCTGCCGATGGTTTAGCTTTTTGCTTTTTAAGTGTTCCTCCAACTGGATTTGTGAGTGGAGGTGGGGTCGGGATTCCAGGAACAGCCAATGGACTTAAAGTTGTTATTGACACCTACGATAATTGTAGTCAAGGCGGCACAAATCCCGAAATTCAAATTTTCAATGGTGTTGGTTACAACGAATGTTTACCAGCTACTCCGAAGCTTCAAAATTCAGGAGGTTCCTTAAATTATTTACGAAACACCAACTATCAACCGGTGAAAATCATCTACAACAATGGATTGGTGACAGTATTAGTTAATAATATTCAACTTTTGCAAGCAACTTCTCCAGTTAATTTTACGGGATATGTCGGTTTTACGGCAAGTACGGGAGCTTTGTATGATTTGCATTCGATCCGAAATGTCACCATTTATACAAATCAAGCCGTTTCAAATGCGGGTGTCGATGCGACAACTTGTTCTTCAACAGGGGTGACCATTGGGGCCGCACCAAATCCATTGAACGTATATAGTTGGTCTCCCGCTATTGGGCTTTCATCTACAACTGCAGCAAATCCTATAGTTACCTTGCCGAATACAACAGGTGTTCCAATTACTCAGACTTACACGGTAACGACATCATTGGCGGCAAATCCAGGACTTTGTCCAACAACGGATCAAATAAACGTAACGATTTTCCCAGAATTTACAAGTACCATTTCCCAAACAATCTGTAATGGTGGGCCATATTTATTCAATGGTCAGTCACTTACGCAATCCGGAGTCTATTATGATACCTTAAATACAATCCATAGTTGTGATTCAATTGTTACCTTGAATTTGACTATCGGTAATGCACAAGCAAATGCAGGTCCAGATATTTTTATCTGTTCCGATGAGATTGCAAATTTGGGTGTTACTCCACAAACAGGTTACACGTATTCATGGAGTCCGGCAACAAATTTATCCTCCTCTTCGATTTCGAATCCATCGGTATCTGCAGTAAATACAACGGGTATTCCAATTGTGCAAAACTACACGCTTTCCACTAGTTCGGCGAGTAATCCAGGTTTATGTCCATCCTCCGACCAAGTACAAGTAACGATTTATCCAAAATTCATTACCAATCTCACAGATACACTTTGTAATGGTGGACCATATAATTTCAATGGCCAATCGATCACCCAATCCGGAACGTACAGCGATACATTATCAAGCGTATATAGTTGTGACTCGATTGTGAATTTGAACATTGTGATATCGACGGAACCCCAATTTAATCTTTTGGATACAGTCATGTGTATTGGTACTAGTTTGACTTTAGCTCCTCAAAACACGAATGGTACTTACACCTATACATGGACTCCACAAATGGCCATTCCAAGTAGTAACGGGAACATGACATGGAATCCAACTGTTTCAAATGAATTTTTCTTACTGGCAACGAATAATTATGGGTGTACACATCTCGATTCGCTTGATTTAACGGTGAATCCACTTCCAGTAATGGGACTTGTTGCCTCAGCTCAAGCACTCTGTCCGAATGAAAGTTTAACCTTAACTTCATCTGGGGGAGCAACCTATTCATGGAGTGGACCAGGTGTGACAAACAGCACCGGAAACATTCAATCAATCATTCCAACTGGAACAGGAATTTTTCAAGTAATTGGTTATACACCTGAGGGATGTGTAGATTCCATTCAAACCAATTTTACTTTATATCCGAAACCTATTTTGACATTAACTGCGGATCAAGAAATCTGTGACGGAGAAATTGCGTCGATGACCGTTTCTGGTGCTGATTCATATGTTTGGAATCCATCAAATCTCGTTGGAACACAAGTCTACGTGAGTCCGTCATTTACAACATCTTATCAAGTCATTGGTTTTAATCAATTTAATTGTTCTGACACTGCGATTTCGATAGTAACCGTTCACCCAAATCCAGTGGCAACTATCGGTGCTGAACCATTTCTTCTAACCAGTGACTCACCAAATGTGACGTTTACGAATTTATCCACGGGTCAACTAATCTCCACCTGGAATTTTGGTGATGGAACAATTATGGAAGAATCAAACACAAACTTTGAATACCAATATCCTTTTGATGAAGGAAATTACACGGTTGAACTTGTCGTGGAAAGTCAATTTGGTTGTAAAGATTCTACCACGCAAATTATTCAAGTGAAAGGTGATGTATTGTATTACGTTCCGAATTCATTTACTCCAGATGGAGACGAGCACAACAATACGTTTAGTCCTGTATTTACCTCCGGATTCATACCAGGAACTTATCAATTTGATGTGTATAATCGTTGGGGTGAAATGATTTTCTCTTCTCAGAATCCTGAAATTGGTTGGGACGGTTATTTTAACTTTGTCAAATGTCCTGAAGGAATGTATGCTTATAACATTAAATTTGTCGTGAGTTCATCGAATGAACATCGATCAATAACTGGACACGTAAATTTGCTTAAATAATAGGCTGGGATGAAAAGAAGAATATATATTTCTGTACAGTATATTTTTGTTTTCTTTTCGCTATTATTTTTCGAACAAAAGCCTCTAGCTCAAAATATTTCAGGTGTCGTAAATTCATATGTTGCTGTTAGCGCAGTTGGTATAAATAATGCTACCGTTTCAGCAATAGGTCCATTTCAAGTTGGGGATAAAGTCCTGATCATTCAAATGAAAGGTGCCACCATAACCACAACGAACACGGTTGCATTTGGAACGATTACTGCACTTGGTTCTGCTGGGAATTTTGAATTTGCCACAATTTCATCGATCAATGGAAATACGGTTACTTTTTCCAGTAATTTATGTAAAACATATTCTCCATCAGGGAAAGTACAATTGGTTAAAGTTCCTATTTATACGAATGTCACAATAGTTGGTACGGTAACAGCACAACCATGGAACGGGACAATAGGAGGAATCGTTGCCATCGAGGCAACAAATAGCATAACGTTCAATGCGAATATCAATGTTTCCGGTCAAGGATTCCTTGGTGGAGCTGTTTTTACAGGTTGGTTTGCTTGCAGTGATCCGAATTATGCCAATCAAAATGCAGGAAAAAAAGGGGAAGGAATAGCGATCCCTCCAGTAACAATGGATGCCAATCGTGCTCCTCTTGCTAATGGCGGAGGTGGAGCCAATACTGGAAATCCAGGAGCAGGGGGTGGAGGAAATGGCGGAATCGGTGGAAGAGGTGGGAATGAATTTTATGGTGGTTGTCAATTGAATAACTCTTTTGGATTAGGAGGGAAAGCTCCTAGTTATGCTCTTTTTAAAGCATTTCTTGGTGGCGGTGGAGGCGGTGGCTACAAAGATAATGGACTGAATGCTACAGCAGGTTCAAACGGTGGCGGAATGGTTTTTTTAACTTCACCAACCATTAACGGAAACAATTTTACAGTTGATGCACGTGGAGCAAATGTCATTGGAAATACGGATTCAGAAGGTGCGGGGGGAGGTGGAGCCGGTGGTTCTATCTATTACATGTGTCCGAACACAACTTCTAATATGAATTTAGATCTTCGCGGCGGAAGCGGAGGGAATATTTTTAGCACGTTATGGTCTTCGGCATGCCATGGACCAGGCGGCGGCGGCGGCGGCGGAGCAGTTTCTTATCAGCAAGCTACTATTCCCGCAAATGTCACCAATTTATTAGCAGGAGGAAATCCAGGAATGGTTTTACATACAGGTCCGGCTTGCGCAGGAACATCGCATGGTGCGGCAGGTGGTGCTGCGGGAATCCAAGTGTTCAATTTTCCTGTACCAGCAGCTCCTGTATTACCAAACTTGGGTCCCGATAGTTCAATTTGTGCGGGACAAACAATTACGCTACAAACTTCGACGGCTTTTAATTCATATGTATGGAATAACGGTCTGACGACGGCTTCCATTTCTATTAATTCTCCAGGGATTTATTGGGTTGATGTCCCAAGTGGCTGTACAACAGTTAGGGATTCCATTGTTGTTAGTTTGAGTAGTTTTACATTTGATGTTGGCCTGGATATTACGATTTGTGAAGGTGTTAATTCCGTTATTCAATCGAATGGAAGTTTTACTTCAATTATATGGAATACAACTGAAACTACGAATTCCATTCAAGTTAATACACCAGGAATCTATTGGGCTACAGCAACAAATGCAAATGGTTGCACAGAACAAGATTCAATGGAAGTATTTGAAACTCCAACTGTTTATTCAAGTTATGCTGATTCCATTTGCTCAGGATCTAGCTATTCTTTTTATGGTCAAAGTTTAAGTCAAGCTGGAGTATACGTCGACACTTTACAAAGTGTGCTAGGTTGTGATTCAATTGTTACTTTGCAATTGTCAATTATACAACCGATAACTACCAACATATCTGCTTCTATTTGTGCTGGAGACACCTATGCGTTCAATGGGCAAAACATTTCTTTAGCAGGACAATACTCAGTGACTGTTCCTTCCGTATTCGGCTGTGATTCTATTCTGCAATTAACGTTGACGGTAAATCCCTTGCCGATTGTGACTGTTCAAGATACCATGGTTTGTGAGAGTACCTCATTGAATTTAGTTGCCAATGGAGCAATTACTTATGTGTGGGATGTCCCTCAAAATCAAAATGGAAGTATTTCAGTTACGCCGTCACAAACAACGATTTATCATGTTTATGGTATTGATGCTCTTGGCTGTGTTTCTACGACAGAAGCGCTTACAGTTACCGTTGATCCAACACCAATTCCAAATTTTTACATCGACCCAGACCAAGTGGAAATAGATGATCCGACGATTTCTATTTACAATGTTACACCTGGAAACAATCAAAATACCTGGACCATTCAAGGTGCTAGTTTTGTGAATAATCAAAGTTCTTTCGATTTTCCTTTGCCTTTTCATGAGGGAACTTATACTGTTCAATTAATCTGTGCAACGTCTTTGGGTTGTTCCGATTCCCTTCAATTAACAGCTACCGTTCGTGATAATGTAGCGTTGTACGTCCCAAATACATTTACACCGGATGGGGAGGAGTTTAACACCGTTTTTCTCCCCGTTTTCTCAACTGGATTTACGCCAATGAATTACCGTTTGTCCATTTACAATCGATGGGGTGGGACTATTTTTGAATCCGCAAATCACTTGATTGGATGGGATGGTCGTTTGGATTTCGTCATGTGTCCGGACGGGATTTATAACTATCAGATTAGTTACACGAAAAAAGATGGGGAAAGTCCAATTGTAATGGATGGACACGTGACATTATTGCGTTAAAAACTCATTTTTTGCGTCGAACATAAAGCGGTGGAATACATCTTCTATTTGCTTTTCCTTTTGATCAAAAACAAGGTGTGCTATGGGTAATTTCGTTTCGAAAGAAATGCGTTTTGCTACCCCTTCACAAGATTTCATTAATCCATATTTTGTTGGGTAATGGTTCATCCATTGATGCGTGCGAAGTTTGTGCATGAATTCAATGAATGTATCTGGGTAATGCTCCAGAAAATCCGTTTCATGTGTATAAAAATCATCTAAGAAGTTCGTGTATTCTGTAGAGTGAAAGTGTTCCCAATTTCGCGCAAGTAAATGGTCAAAAAATAAATCTACCGCAACTGGTCCTACTTTCGGTAGCTCTGACATCAAGTCGAATTTTAATTCCTTGACCAATGGATGATTGTCGATATAAAAATCAATTCTTCGGTGTAATTTAATTCCCTGTTGAATCACTTCTGGAAAGTGTTCATGTTTCGATCCACGTGCAAAATCACCAAAGAGATTGGCAAGCATCAACTCTTTGTCATTTCCGGAAAAGTAAAGGTGTCCTAAAAAATTCATGGTAAAAAAAAATCCTGCCGAAGCAGGACTCATTTAATATTCATCTTCGTTAAAGAGAAAATCTTCTCTTGACGGATAATCAGGCCAGATTTCTTCGATGCTTTCGTACATATCACCTTCATCTTCTAGGTCTTGTAGGTTTTCTACAACTTCTAATGGAGCTCCCGTGCGAATCGCGAAATCAATTAATTCCTCTTTCGTTGCTGGCCATGGAGCATCTTCTAAATAAGAAGCTAGTTCTAAAGTCCAATACATAATTCTTTGTTTTAGGTGTTAATTTTGGCAAAAGTAATTTTTATTTCCAATAAAGCAAATTAAAAATGAAAACTATGCAATAAAGCAACCGTAATTTAATATCGGGGTTTCCATTCTTGTTCCTTAATTCCGAGTTCTTGGGCGATGATTCTCCCTAATACGAATAAGTAATCACTCAATCTATTTAAATAGGTAATCACTAGCGGAGCAACAAAGTCATGTTCATCTAAGGTAACAACCAAACGTTCCGTTCGACGACATACGCAGCGACAAACATGTATGTGTCCAACGAAAGGATGTCCGCCAGGTAAAACAAAACTTGTTAATTCCGGAAGTTTGTCCTCCATTTCATCCATCCAATCTTCCAATCTTTCCACATCAGACTCTAGTAGGTCTGGAATTTTCATATTGGATTTTTCAGGATCGGAGGCTAAACTCGAGCCAATCGTAAATAAACGGTCTTGTATTTCGATGAGTTGTTGAATAGCTGTATTGTTGATGTCGAAAGAGCGAATCAATCCAACGTAGGAATTAAGTTCATCTACTGTTCCGTAAGCTTCAATGCGCAATTCTCCTTTCGATACACGTGTGCCTCCGATTAATCCGGTATGACCTTGGTCGCCTTTTTTTGTATATATTTTCATTTTATTGTACTTAAAATAGTGTTCATTTCCTCTTCTGTATGAAAGAAAGAAAGGATTTTCATCATGACGCCATCCACGATTGAATCTGGACAAGAAGCACCAGAGGTGAGGATGATGCGTTGATTCGATTCTGAGCTTAGAAACGTAGAATCGAATATCGTTTTGGTATGAATGTCAAACGAACGAATTTGCTCTTTTGAACGAATCTCATTTTCGTCTTTAATAAAATAACACGGAAACTTTTGTTCTAGTAACTCGACAAGATGACTGGTGTTTGAACTGTTGTATCCTCCAACAACAATCGCCATGTCAGCGGAAGTTTCCATCAAAGCAAGCGTTGCTGTTTGGTTGTCATTTGTTGCGTAGCAAAGCGTATCACGTGTATCCGCAATGTGTTCTTTGATTACTTCTGTTCCGTATTTCAATAACATCACTTCGCGTAAATGAAGTGCGATTTCCTGTGTTTCACTTGCGAGCATGGTTGTTTGATTGACTACTCCGATTTTCGCTAAATCTTTCATCGGGTCGAATCCTGGTGATGATTTCCCTTTAAAAACAGCTTCAAAAGCTGAAACATCGATGTTACCTAAGATGAAATCGCCAAGTATTTTCGCTTCTTCAATGTCCTTTACGATTAAGGAAGGGGCATTTTTTGAACTATGAGAAAAAGTAGCGCGCGTTTCTTCGTGCTTGTGTTTTCCATGAATGATGATTGTATGGTTTGTTTCACCAAGCTTTTCAGATCGATTCCATACTTTTTCTACGAACGGACACGTAGTATTGTAGGTTGAAATATCAACGCCAATGTTCTTCAGTTTCTCTTCGATTTCTATAGTCGTTCCAAAAGCAGGGATAATAACAAGATCTTCCTTCGTTAAATCATCAAAGGGAATCAATTGATTTCCTTCTGTGTCTTGTAAAAATTGAAGTCCATGACCTATGAGGTCTTCATTTACTGCTGGATTGTGAATCATTTGACTCAAGAGAAAAATCCGTTTTCCGGGATTCTCATGAATGGCTTTGTAACTTTTTTCAATGGCGTTTTCGACACCGTAACAGAAACCAAAATGACGTGCAATCACGAAGGTTACCTTGCCTAATTGCAGTTCCGTTGGACTAAAATCTTTCTTACGTGGATCAGCTAATTTACGTTGTGCCTTCACTTTTGAAATGATGTGCGAACGGTAAAAAGCTGGGACTTCGAATTGTTTCATAATTTTAGTTCAACGAATGAGTCAAGAATTGGTTCATTTGCGTTTGTACATTTTTTCATACCGATCAATCCAATCCATTACAGTCATTTTCTGTGCTAATTCACCGATTAAATCGAAAGGAATTTCTTGACCATGTTTGAATCGAATACATGACTTACCCATATCCAATTTCTTGGAGCTATGTTTCGGGAATTCACCGACAAACCAATTTAATAAATTTTCATCGCTGTAAATTCCCATGTGGTAAATGGCAATGAAATTTTTCTGACAGGCAATCGTTAAAAAGGGAAGGGGTAGTTTTGGTGCGCAATGGTAACCATCGGGATAAATGGCATGTGGAACAACATATCCAACCATTGCGTAACTTTCCGTTTCCTCAAATCCATCGGGAAGATTCTCGCGAAGAACCTCCATTAATCGAATGAATTTGTCTCGATGCTCTGTTGGAATATTCGCTATGTATTGCTCAATAAACATGGATTAACTATTTGTTCGTCCCGGATAAACCTGTAAAGCGACACGTAAACATTCTACCGCTTTTTTCAATGAATCTTGATTTAATACGTAGGCTATTCTCGCTTCTTGTTTTCCTGCTTCTGGTGTAGAGTAGAATCCATTCGCTGGAGCCATCATTACGGTCTGACCTTCGAATTCAAAATCTTCCAATAACCATTGACAGAATTTCTCTGCGTCATCCACCGGGAATTTAGCTACACAGTAAAAAGCACCACTTGGTTTTGGACAAAATACGCCAGGAATGCTATTTAGTCCATCTACCATAATGTTTCTGCGAGCGACATATTCACTCACAACATCATCGAAATAGGATTGTGGCGTATCTAAAGCAGCTTCAGCAGCAATTTGATCAACAGTTGGCGGAGATAAGCGCGCTTGTCCAAATTTCAAAGCAGCAGCCATGACTTCCTTATTTTTCGTAATCAAGGCTCCAATTCTCGCTCCACACATAGAATAGCGTTTCGAAACGGAATCAATCATGATCACGTTTTCTTCAATTCCTTTTAAATTCATCACAGAGAAAGGAATTGCACCATCGTAGCAAAACTCACGGTACACTTCATCTGCAAATAAATACAGGTCGTGTTTCAAAACGATTTTACGTAATTGCTCTAATTCTTCTTGAGAATACAAATAACCTGTTGGGTTTCCCGGATTACAAATAACAATCGCTCTTGTTTTTGACGTGATTTTCTTTTCAATTTCTTCTACTGGAGGAAGGGCGAATCCAGATTCAATGGAGGAAGCAACTGGAACGACGTTTAGTCCTGCGGTAACTGCAAATCCATTGTAATTTGCGTAGAATGGTTCAGGAATGATGACTTCATCTCCTGGGTCACAGGTACACATAAATCCAAAAATCAATGCTTCTGAACCACCTGTTGTAATTAGAATGTCTTCGCTATTGACTGGAATCCCGCTTTTTTGGTAAGACAAGGCCAGTTTATTTCTGTAGCTTTCAAATCCTGCCGAGTGACTGTATTCTAAAACTTTACGGTCCAAATTATGGATGGCGTTCAATGCTGTTTCAGGCGTTTCAATGTCCGGCTGACCAATATTTAAATGATAAACAATTTTACCTGCTTTCTTTGCTGTTTCAGCATATGGAACAAGTTTGCGAATCGGTGAAGCTGGCATCTGAATGGCCTTATCGGAAATTTTTGGCATGTGTATGTTTTTGTTGATTCAAAATTAATCATTCTTCTTAAATAGAGCGCCTAATCAGTAACCAAAACACGCTGCTTTTCGGGACATCGCTTGAGAAAGACGAATCCTCCTTTAGCGCCAATTTGGATTAATTCGGGGTAGTTGGTCATGAATTCATCGCGTTGTTGGATTTTAACGACAAAATAAGCTGGCTTCAACAGGAATCCGGTGGCGATTTTTTGCTCATTTAACGTGACCTGATTTCCAGGCTGAGTATTCCCATAAAACAAATGCGCGTACGATTTAAATCCAAGCGTTGTGAAGTAAACGTTTTCCTTTTGATGTCTCTTGTAAAAATCAATGGCTGCACCTTGTGAAACATCCTCAATTTTCGGAACGACAAATGCATTGATACTGACTAAACTTATGATAATACCAATCCCAAGGGAAAGGAAATATTTGACGTAAATATTTTTACGTAAGTAATTGAAAGATATAATAATAGTTGATATCAATAAAACAAATGGTATAAGTTGAGCTAAAGACCAACTATAGGTTTCTTTCATGGCTTGAACAGCAAATGGATCTTTCACTTGGATGTTGTCTAAAATCAGCTGAGTGTGTCCGACAAGGTATCCCAAAATCCCAAAAACAAATGCCAACAAAACAAGGAAAGAAAGGATGAAATAATGAATGCGTTTATTCGTTTCAAAACCATTTTCCCATTGATGAATCACAAATCGGGCACCGAAATAGGTGATAGGGAAATAGCAGAAACTAGAATAATGGACAATTTTCGTCTTGACAATGGAAAACAGAATCAAGGTAAACCAGAGCATTCCATGCATGATAATGTCCAAGCTCGTGCGTTTGATGACTTTATTCCTCAAGTATCCAATGAGAAAGAAGGATGCGGGAAAAACGCCAAAAAGTAAAATAATCCAATGGTAATAAAGTGGTCCACCGTGTCCAGCATCTTGGGTTTGGAACAAGCGTACTTGATACGTAATGAATTCCTTAATAATTTCCTGATGTCCAGTTGCAAACAACAGTATAAACCATAGTGAGCCAATGAACAAGGTTGTCAAAAGGAAAATAGCTATTTTTCCAAAGGAAGGAAAATCTTTGAAGCGATTGAATAAGAAATAAAAGGCAAATGCTCCACCAATTAACAAGAGCGCAACGGGACCTTTCGTTAAGATGGCTAGACCTATAAATACTCCGGACAGCATAAAATTTCGTAATGTTTGATCATGACTTCCCTTGTAGAAAAAAATGATTCCGTTAAAAATAAAGAAGTTAAACCAAGGATCGATGATGCCTGAGTTGAAATATAAGAAAGGTAGAATCGAGCAGGCGTAAAGTGCGCTCCAAGCGATTCCGAATTTCTCCCCGAAAAATTCCTTTCCAAAACGATACAAGGCCAATAATGTAAAAACAGCAGCAATGACATTTGGAAATCGTGCGGCAAATTCATTGATTCCAAAAACAAGCATGGATAAGGCTTGCATCCAAATAAATAAGGGTGGTTTCTCCCAGAATGCTTGAAAATTTATGGTGACATTGAAGTAATCTTTCGAAACGATCATTTCTCTCGCGCACTCGGCAAAATTCACTTCATCCCAATCAAACAATGCGGATAATCCAATGTTTGGAATACAGGCAAGAAAGACAAATAATACAATAAACCAGTGGAAGTATTTTGTCATATGCTATTTGTTAAGTGGCTGGTCTAAATGAAGCCATTTGGATTGGAGAAAAACCTGTGTGTATTTCATACAAAGAAATCCAATCAGTGCGCCGGCGAACATATCCTCAAAGTAATGCTGTGACAAATAAACACGGGTAAACGCAAAGAAAAGTGCTCCAATGAAGCAAAGTATTTGGGTTTGCCAATTTTTCGCGTAGTTCATTGCAAGAAATGTAAAAAGCACAAAAGAGCTGGTAGAATGTCCGGAAGGGAAACTTTGAAACAAATGGTAATGAAAGTCCTTGATTTGATGAAATCCTTTTACGTGTTGAAACACATACATTGGCCTCATGTGGTTTTCAAAAACGAAGTGCTTCAGGAATTGAACGAGTCCGGAAGAAATTAAAAAGGCAATGAACAAAAGGATGGCCAAGCGTTTACTGCGAAAAATAAAGATTAAAAGACAAGCCAGTAATAAGAGTAATCCATCTCCGATATTCGTTAAATGAGGCATGGCAAAATCACCGATTTGCGAATGAAAGGAATTGAAATAGAGGTGAAGTGAAAGTTTATCTGTTTTGACAATGATTAACAGCGCAAAGACCCAGAGCAAGTAATTGCACCAATCATATAGACTTGATTTCATTTTCATGTGGTAAAATTACGTATTCCTGAGAATTGAATTATCTTCGTTAAAATGATTGTGCATATGAAATCAATACTATTCATCACTATTATCTTTTTATTCTCGTTTAGTTTTGGTCAAAATGCCATTCAATTAGATGGGGTAAATGACATTGTCACAGTGAATTACCCGGGTATTCTAGGTGATAATGCTCGGACTATTGAGGCTTGGATTAAAACAAGTGCGAATTACAATCCAAATACTGGAGGCGTTCAAGGTGTCATTTCGGATTGGGGAACATTTACAAATAGTAATCGATCTACATTTAACGTCCTTTTTAATAATGCGATTCGTTTTGAGGTAAATGGAAACGGTGTGAATGGTACAATCCCGGTGAATGACGGGAATTGGCACCATGTTGCGATGGTTTATGATCCATTGGCAACATTAAAAGTTTCACTATACGTCGATGGTGTGTTAGACATAGCAGGAAACTTAACGATTCCGGTGAATACTTTAAGTTCTTACGTGCGTATTGGGCAACGTGTGGATGGACTTCATTTTTTTAATGGAAAAATCGATGAATATCGCTTGTGGTCTGTTGCGTTGACTCAAGCTCAAATCATTGCCAACAAGGATAAGGAACTTTGTCACTTAAATGACCCTAACCTAAAACTGTATTATACCTTTAACCAAGGATTGAGTAGTGCTACCAATACAGGTCAAACGACTGTTCATGATTGGAGTCCGAATCAAAAAGATGGGACCTTAACCAATTTTCAATTATCTGGAAGTACATCAAACTGGGTGACCGGGCAAGTGTTGAATCCAGGTTTTTCCTCTTCCAATTCAATCGTGTCAAGTTGCGGTGTGTACACTTCCAACTTGGATAATCAAGTTTATTCGACAAGCGGTATGTATACGATTAATGGATTGAATCAAGCGGGGTGTGATTCCATTCAAACGTTAAACCTAACCGTTGTCCCTACGGCTTTAACGAGTTTTACAGCTTCGAGTTGCGGCGCCTATGTATGGGCTCAAACTGGTCAGAATTACACCAGTTCTGGAATTTATTTTGATACCTTGATCGCCCAAAATGGCTGTGATTCAATCCTGAAATTGGATTTAACCATTACGCCAAATTCTTCAAGTGTGATTCACGTGTTTAGTTGTGAAGCTTATACATGGACTCAAACTGGATATACATACAATGATTCCGGAACCTATTCTGATACCTTAAGCTCAATTTCAGGTTGCGATTCTGTAATTGTTTTAATGTTGACTGTTTATCCCCAAACAAGTACGGAATTAACCGTAAATTCTTGTAACAGTTATTTTTGGTCCTTGACGAATGTGAACTATACCAATTCGGGTGATTATTCGGTTGTATTGTCCTCCGTGAATGGTTGCGATTCAACAGTAATAGTGCATTTGAATTTAAATCAATCGGATACGACAAATCAATTGTTAGCGTCTTGTTTCCCTATTACATGGCAAGAAGCTGGAATCGTGATGGATCATTCGGGCGTATTTACACATACTTTCAGTAACGTAAATGGTTGTGACTCCATCGTTAGCATTGATTTTATTTTCAATTCACTTTCTGCAAGTGTCACCTTGGATCAGTTTACAGGTGTTTTAAGTGCAACACCAATTGGAGCAATATACACCCTGATATCATGTGAAAACAATACTGAACTTGTGACTTGGAATTCTCCTAATTTTGATCTTCCTTCTAATGGAGTTTACGCTGTTGTGGTGAATCAGAGTGGTTGTGTTGACACATCGGATTGTGTAAGTTTTGGGAGTGCTCAAGTGCTTGATTTAACCGAACATTCGGTGGTCGTTTCTCCTAATCCTTGTCAAGATGCGTTGTTGATTCAACTACTCAGTGGAGATTTGAAAGAGTTCCGTGTTTTTGATGCAAAAGGAGTTTTGTATATTCAGCAAGTTTTTCATTCAGCCGTAAAAGACCTTTCAATTTCGACAAGTGAATTAATTTCTGGAATTTATTTTCTCCAAATAAATGGCGAAGTAGTTAGATTTGTGAAGGAATAATTTTCTGTTTTTCTTTGATCATTATCACAAATAACACTGCGTCATAAGCAAAGTGTGCGGAGATTGAAAACCAAAGTCCTAAGTGAATGTATCCAAAGGAGATGATGAAGATAAATGGCAGGACAATCAATCCGTACATCGAAAAACGCCAATTCCATGGGTTTAAATAACCGTGCAGTGCGACGAAAACAATAGAGGTAATCCATGGTCCTAAAAGTGGTTGGATTCCCGCCCGGAATAAAAGTTCTTCCCCAATTCCAGCACAAATGGATAGAAAGATTCCGTCGGTATAGGTGAGGGGGAGCTGATCGATAATCCGGTCGACCCGATTGGGGAGTTGCTCAAAGAAAGGAGCTTTCATGAAAAGGTAAGCGATGAAAGCATAGGCGAATCCAAGTTCTAATCCATAGCCAATTGAAATCAATTTTATGTTTTGAACATCAAAGAATTCGGTTATGCTTGTATTTTGAAAATAATCTAATAAATAGAATCCAGGTAAAGGAAATACGAGCAATGTAACCAATCCTAGCAAACGTATTTTATAAATATTTGTCAATTTTTTTCGGTCTCTTGTTTGGTAGATAAAAAAAATACATCTATATTCGTTCATCTAAACCTAAAAGAACGCCTATAGATCAAATTTACTTTTAATTGTTGTCACTTCAACAGAAATTGTAAATTATGGTTTTATCTTCGTTAAGCGATTCTGAATTAATCCGTTTATACATTAATGACAATGAAAGAGCTTTTGCGGTTCTTTTGAAACGTTATAAAAATCAAGTGTATAAATTTATTTACTTGAAAGTCAAAGATGCTGATTTAGCAAATGATATCTTTCAAGATTCTTTTATCAAGGTTGTTCAAAATATCAAAGCGGGTAAATACAACGAAGAAGGTAAATTTCTTCCTTGGGCGACGCGAATAGCTCAAAATTTAGTCATCGATTATTACCGAAAACAAGGGAAGGTTCGTGTTTTTTCTGAAAGGAATACCTTTAATGAAGATTTTGGTATTTTTCAGCGAATTGCCTGTGAAAACAAAAACTACCTTCAGCAAAAATCATCCATGGAACTGGATCAACAGTTGATTGAGCTGATGAATCACCTTCCAAAAGTTCAACGAGAAATTGTTGAAATGCGCATTTTTCACGATTTATCATTCAAAGAAATCGCTGAATCCGAAAAGATTAGTATCAACACAGCTTTAGGACGCATGCGCTATGCCTTGATGAATTTGCGTAAGCTATTGGAGGAAAACGAAATAGTTACTCATTTCGCCTAGCTTATTTTGAATTCTTTTTCGAGTATCATCGGGACTTTTCATCCTATTTTGGCTATCTTTGTTGCTTAAAATTATTGGATTGCTATGTTTGAAAATTTAACAGATAAGTTTGAGCGCGCGTTTAAAGTCCTAAAGGGACAAGGACAAATCACGGAGATTAATGTTGCAGAAACTCTGAAAGAAGTGCGTCGCGCATTATTGGATGCCGATGTGAACTTTAACACAGCAAAGCAATTTACCAATACGGTGAA
>CANHMH010000002.1 GCA_947461635.1 Flavobacteriales bacterium
GCTTCCTTCAAATAGCGTAAACTTCGAAGAGTAATATCCTCGAGGTTTCCAATTGGCGTGGGAACAAGTACAAGTCTTGACATAACTAAATAATATTAGGCGAAAACGGCGCGAACCACTTCCTCTATTTTTGCGCACGGTACAATTTGAATGTGCTTGTGTTTTTTTTCGATTCCCTTTGAATAAGAGGAAACAATGATTTTTTCGTAACCCATTTTTTCTAATTCTGACAAACGTTGCTCGAGGCGATTAACCGGACGAAGTTCACCGGACAATCCGATTTCCGCTGCAAAAGAAACAGTTTTTGGAATCGAAATGTCTGCATTCGATGATAAAATAGCCATCGCAACAGCTAAATCAATCGCCGGATCATCCACTTTAATTCCACCTGCAATGTTTAGAAAGACGTCTTTTGCCGCCAATCGAAAACCACATCTTTTCTCTAAAACAGCCAGTAGCATATTCAATCGTTTGACATCAAATCCAGTAGAAGAACGCTGGGGTGTTCCGTAGGCAGCAGAGCTAACAAGCGCTTGGACCTCAATTAAAATTGGACGAATTCCATCCACCATAGAGGCTACAGCGACTCCACTCAAGGATTCATTTCCAGAAACCAATACTTCTGATGGATTCTCCACAGGAACCAATCCATGTCCTTGCATAGAATAAATACCTAATTCGTTCGTCGATCCGAAACGGTTCTTAATGGAACGCAACAGTCGGTAAATGTGGTGACGGTCTCCTTCAAATTGAAGTACGGTATCCACCATATGCTCTAAAACTTTTGGTCCCGCGATGGTTCCGTCTTTTGTAATGTGTCCGATAAGAAACACCGGAATGTTCGTTTGCTTTGCAAAACGCAGCAAATTCGCGGTACATTCTCTTACTTGTGCAACACTTCCAGGAGAACTTTCGATGGAATTTGTATGAAGCGTTTGAATCGAGTCAATCACCAAAAGTTGCGGTTGAACTTCGTTTGCTTGCGTTAAAATTTGTTGAAGGTTCGTTTCCGTCAATAAATAACATTGATCATTTTCTAAACCTAGACGTTCAGCGCGCATGCGAATCTGTTGATCGCTTTCCTCACCAGATACATACAAAACTTTCAAACGTTCTTTTATGGCCAGTTGAAGTAACAAGGTGGATTTTCCGATTCCTGGATCACCTCCTAACAAGGAGATTGAACCCAAAACAATTCCGCCCCCTAAAACGCGATTTAATTCGAAATCCTGAAGAATAATTCGGTTTTCTTCACTTTGCTCAACGTCTTGAATCAACAAGGGCTTACTTGCTTTTGTCTCCTTAGAAAAGGAAACGACATGTTTCGTTGTCTTTTCCAAAATCTCTTCAACAAACGTATTCCATTCTTGGCATGAAGGACACTTCCCGAGCCATTTGGGAGCCTCGTGACCACAATTTTGACAGAAAAATGCGGATTTTGTTTTGGACATAAGCTAAAGATAAGGAATCACCTGCAAATGTAGGAACAAGTTCTCATTATTTTTCTTTTGAAAATACATAGCTTGTTTATTCAGTAACAGTATGTTAATATCTCCTTCATTTTCAATTGAAAAAAAAATTTTTAATATTTTACTGAAGTTTGATTTTTGGAAAAACAAAAAATTTAATTTTGCCCTATAATTATTTATCAAACCATGTCGAAGAGAAGAGCTATTATCAGTTACGATAAATTATCCATTGACCAGAAAAAACAAATTCTCAGGGATTATCCGGATGGGTACATCAACCACCTTACAACTATCAAAACACCTACGGGAGAAACGTTAGATGCTTTAATCTGGGAAACGGATGAGGTGATTTACTTAGTGAAAGTAATTAAAGTTGTACCGAAATCCAAGCCCGTGACAGACGATGACGAGGATGATTTCGAAGAAGTGGCAGATATCAAAGATGATGATGTTGAGGATGACGACGATGACGACTTCGACGATACATTTGAAGATGATAAATCAGATGACGACGAATCCGACGAAGATTAAATAGTCGTAGCTTTCTTTTTCCTATTTTTGAGCTTGTTATTACTTATGAAAGCTCAAAAATCTCTATTTTCTGAAATTCCAAAGTCGCCAACAATTGATAAAGTCGGTGTTGAAGAACGTGTGTCACGTTTTCAAACAAGGAGCATCAAAGGCGCGACGAAAATGAAGGGTCTTTCAATGGTGCTTTCCATGATTGATTTGACAACATTGGAAGGAAAGGACACACCGAATAAGGTGCGTCAAATGTGTTATAAAGCACAGCATTTACATAATTTCCAGGAAGGACTACCAACCGTAGCTGCAGTATGTGTGTATCCAAGTATGGTTTCTGTCGCCAGAGAAGCACTGAAGGATAGTACCATTAAAATTGCTTCTGTTTCCACGGCCTTTCCTTCGGGACAAGCACCATTTGAAGTGAAAAAAATAGACACACAATTTGCCATCGATGCTGGAGCTGATGAGATCGATATGGTTATCTCGCGCGGGAAGTTTTTGGCAGGAGAATACAATTTTGTTTTCGACGAAATTGCGGCCATCAAAGAAATTTGTGGCACCAAACGCTTGAAGGTAATTTTGGAAACGGGTGAGTTGGCAACACTAGATCAAGTACGTCGAGCGAGTGATATCGCTATCCATGCAGGAGCAGATTTCATTAAAACATCGACTGGGAAAATTCAACCGGCTGCTACCATGCAAGTAACCTACACGATGTTAATGGCAATTCGAGATCACTTTGACCGAACAGGAGTGATGATTGGAATGAAGCCTGCTGGAGGGATTTCCACTTCTAAGTTAGCACTGCACAATTTAGTGATGGTCAAAGAAATTCTTGGAGAAGCTTGGTTGACAAATGAATGGTTTCGTTTTGGGGCAAGCAGCCTTGCGAATGATGTCTTGATGCAATACATGAAACAAGTGACAGGTAAATATCAATCAGCTGATTATTTTACGATCGATTAATTATGACAGAATCAAACAATAACTGGGAATATGCACCCTCTTTAGAAGGGACTTCACATATTCAGCTTAAAGAAAAATACGATCTTTTCATTGATGGAAAATGGGTGAAGCCATCCAATAATCGGTATTTTGACACGATTAATCCCTCAAATGAAGAGAAATTGGCAGAAATCGCTTGGGCTTCTGATGCCGATGTAGACCTTGCTGTAAAAGCAGCACGCAAAGCCTACGTGGAAGTTTGGTCCAAAATGAAGGCTTCCGAACGCGCTAAATACATTTTTCGCATCGCCCGATTAATGCAAGAACACGCCCGTGAACTAGCCGTAATTGAAACCTTAGATGGAGGAAAGCCGATTCGCGAATCGCGTGACATTGATGTGCCATTAGCATGTAACCACTTTTTCTATTATGCCGGGTGGGCGGATAAATTACAAGATGCTTTTCCAAATAGAATGATTCAATCGCTTGGTGTCGCAGGACAAATCATACCATGGAATTTTCCTTTATTGATGGCAGCATGGAAAATTGCACCTGCATTAGCCGCTGGAAATACGGTGGTGTTGAAACCGGCAGAAACGACTTCCTTAACCGCATTGAAATTAGCGGAAATTATTGAACAATCAGGATTGCCAGCAGGAGTGGTAAACATCATTACAGGACACGGTGATACTGGCGCTGCGATTGTCAATCACCCAGACATTGATAAAATTGCCTTCACAGGTTCAACGGCAGTGGGTAAATTGATTCAAAAATCAGTTATCGTAACAGCGAAAAGAGTAAGTTTAGAATTAGGCGGAAAATCAGCGAACATTATCTTAGAGGATGCGCCAATAGATCAAGCTGTCGAAGGAATTGTGAATGGTATTTTCTTCAATCAAGGACATGTGTGCTGTGCTGGTTCACGCTTATATGTGCAGGAGTCGATAGCAGAGGAAGTTGTTCGGAAATTGAAACAACGCATGCAAAGTTTGTATGTCGGTAATCCGCTAGATAAAAATACAGATGTAGGCGCCATAAACTCAAAGGAGCAATTAAGCACCATTGAAAAATACATCAACATTGGAATAAACGAAGGAGCGGACATGTTTCAAGTGGAATGTGAAATACCTTCTAAAGGATTCTATTGTCGTCCAACAATTTTTACCAATGTAGCACAGTCCAGCGTCATTTCACAAGAAGAAATTTTCGGACCAGTTTTAACCATACAAACCTTCCGTACAATTGATGAGGTGATTCAAAAAGCGAACAATTCTCCTTACGGACTAGCAGCCGGAGTATGGACAGACAAAGGATCACGCATCTTTAACCTCACATCGAAACTCCGTGCAGGTGTCATTTGGGCCAATACCTACAATAAGTTCGATCCAGCTTCTCCATTCGGTGGCTACAAAGAAAGCGGCTTCGGCCGCGAAGGCGGACTCCACGGTCTCGAAGCATATTTGAAATAGAATTAGCACTCCGCCGCGGCGGAAGCACATTAGAAAATTAGCACATTGTTAAATTAGCACCTTGTTAAATTAGCACATTAAAAAATTAGCACATTAGCACATTAGCACATTAGCACATTAAAATGAACATATTAAAAACCTACAAAATCTACATCAACGGCCAATTCCCACGAACGGAGTCAGGAAGAACCTACGTGGTAAATGATGCAGAAGGAAATCCTATAGCCAATGTTTGTCAGTCCTCTAAAAAAGATATCCGTAACGCCGTTCAAGCAGCTCGTAAAGCATTTGGATCGTGGTCTGAGCGTAGCGCATTTAACCGTGGACAAATTTTGTATCGAATAGCAGAAATGTTGGAAGGACGCAAAGCACAATTTTTAGAAGAACTAACACAACAGGGACAGAGTCTTGAAACAGCAAAGGATGAAATTCAGTTATGCATCGATAGAATTGTTTATTATGCCGGATGGTGCGATAAATACCAGCAAATTTTAAGCTCCGTTAACCCGGTGAATTCCTCACATTTTAATTTTTCGATGGCTGAACCTACCGGTGTGGTTGGAATTTTAGCAGAACAAAGTACCGGATTGATTGGATTCGTTTCTCAATTGATGCCCGTAATTGCCGGTGGAAATAGTGTGGTGTTAATCGCTTCTGAGCAGTTGCCACTTTGCGCCATTACATTTGCAGAAGTTCTTGAAACATCTGATTTACCTGCGGGAGTTGTAAACATATTGACAGGATCGGCAGACGAGATGCTTCCAACCTTGGCGGAACATATGGATGTCAATGCGCTCTTCCTTTCGAATGTGGATGCAGAAATGGAGAAAAACACCCAGCTTTCCGCGATTGATAATTTAAAACGCGTTATCGTGAAAAATGACGATTGGACGAAGGAAGATGCACAAGGAATTTCCTACATTTCATCGTTTCAGGAAATCAAAACAACATGGCATCCCATCGAACAAATAGGTGGCGCGACAAGTTCATATTGATTATAAATTAGTCATTGCAAAGAAATTATTTTCTATCTTTAGGTAAACTAAAAACAAAAACTTATGAAAAAGATTTTACTAGTAGCTGCTTCCATTTTATTTTTGGTTGCTTCATGTACCGTTGAAAAAAGAGTTTATCGAAACGGATTCAATGTTCAATGGCATGCTATGAATGGAATTTCTAAAAAAGACAAAAATGTTGAGGTAACTTCAGTAGAGGAGGAAATAGCAGTAGCACAAGTGATTAAAGCACCGAAAGTTAATGTATCTACCTCAAACACGTACGAAGCTATTGCCGAGGGATCAACAACAACTTTGACACAAAACGACGTGGCATCCGTTGACGTGACACCAATTCAAAACGAAGCGAAAAGTATTGCGAATGACATCAAAGGAATGGCTGCAGTAACGATTCAAAATAGCCCAAAAAGCCATGAAGCAAAACAAGTTTCTAAACAAGAAATGAAAGCACTTCGCAAGGCTGTCAAGGCAGCAAAGAAAAGTGATGATGTGCCAATTGGTCTATTATATATTATATGTTTTATCTTTCCTTTTATTGCTGTAGGTATTGTGACTGATTGGGACATTACAACTGTTTTACTAAACTTTTTGTTGACGTGCCTTTGTGTCATACCTGGAATTATTCATGCCTTGATTATTGTAGGTAGAAACACATAAATTTTGAAATACATCTTATTTAGCGGGTTAATAATCTTGCCAATTGTGCTATGGTTATTACCCGCTTCTTTTTTTGATCAAGGACAGTCCCTATGTTTGTCAGTATTGTTATTCGACAAACAATGTTTTGGCTGTGGGATTACTAGAGCAATTCAACATGCCCTGCATTTTGATTTCCAGACAGCATTGAAGTACAATAAACTAGTGGTGATTGTGGCTCCAATTCTATTTTTTGTTTGGTTGAAATGGGTAAGGGAGTTGTGGTTGAAGATAAAACAAAGAGATGTTTTATAAAAACAAGGCTAATTCTTCCCATCGCTGCATCGCAGAATGGATCATGTTTTTTGCACCCAACTCAAATCGAGCGAGTTCATAGTCTCCGTTCGAATTCGGTAGAAGGACATTCATCCGATTGAAGAAATCCATGGACAATTGACTTCCAGCATCTTTTACGAGGTGATTGATTTTATCCATTGAACAACCAGAAGCTTTCACAGCATTTTCATTGGCAACGATAACAAGCGCTGTTTCGTGTAAAACGAATCCAACAGCATCGAGTGATTTTCCGTGTGTTTGCCAGGAAGAAACGAATTGGGTGAGTGATTCATTCAACCAGGAAATTTCTGTCGCTGACATTTTGCGATCTCCAACAAAGACCCACAAACGTGCATCCATGGGAAAGTGAGAGGGGATATTATAAGTCTGCTGCATGTGCAATGAGTTCAGCTACATCCATTACTTTCACATCGCCTTCTTTTTCGAAGTTTTTTACGCCGTCTGTCATCATCGTATTACAAAACGGACAACCAGTCGCGATAATCTCCGCTTGTGTCTCTAATGCGTCCTCTGTGCGCTCTACGTTGATTTCTTTGTTGCCTTTCTCTGCTTCTTTGAACATTTGCGCACCTCCTGCTCCACAACAGAGTCCTTTGGTTTTGCAACGTTTCATTTCTACCAACTCAGCATCTAATTTCTCAATTAATGAACGCGGTGCTTCGTAGACATCGTTCGCTCGTCCCAAATAACATGGATCATGGAATGTAATCTTCTTTCCTTTAAAGGTTTCTCCTCCTTCAAGGATGAGTTTCCCTGTATTGATTAAATCTTGGATCAGTTGTGTGTGGTGAATGACTTCATAATTTCCACCAAGTTCAGGGTATTCGTTTTTAAGCGTATTGAAACAATGTGGACATGCTGTTACAATTTTCTTAACCTCATATGCGTTCATGACTTCGATGTTCATCATCGCCTGCATTTGAAAGGTAAATTCGTTTCCGGCACGTTTTGCTGGATCTCCAGAACAACTTTCTTCTGTACCAAGTACAGCGAAATCAACTTGACATTTATTTAAGATCTTCACAATCGCCTTTGTGATTTTTTTAGCGCGATCATCAAAACTACCAGCACAACCAACCCAAAAAAGGATTTCAGGTGATTCGCCATTTGCCATTTTCTCGGCCATTGTAGGAACTCTCATAGTCAGTTTTTTATGCTTAATTAGCTGCTTCTCTTAATCTTCGTTTGCCCAATTTAAGCGCTCGCTTTGTGCAAATTGCCAAGGTGCGCCATTGTTTTCAATGTTGGTTAACATACCTGTTAACTCACTTGGAATTTTTGATTCCTCCATGACTAGATAGCGACGTAAATCAACAATAATGGATAAGGGATCTATGTTAACGGGACACTCCTGCACACATGCATTACAACTGGTACATGCCCACAATTCTTCTTCTGTAATGTAATCTCCGATTAAGCTTTTCCCATCGTCGTATCCTTTACCATGCTTGCGGTAATTTTCACCCACTTCCACCAAACGGTCTCTAGTGTCCATCATGATTTTTCGTGGGGATAAAAGTTTACCGGTAACATTTGCTGGACAAGAAGAGGAACATCGTCCACATTCTGTACATGTGTAAGCATCGAGTAAGTTTTTCCAAGTTAAATCAGTGACATCCTTCGCTCCAAATCGCTTTGGTGCTTCATCAGGATTTGCTGGTGCCGCATATGGATCTGCGTTTGGATCCAACATCAGCTTCACTTCATTGGTCACAGATTCCATATTCGTGAACTTTCCTTTTTGCTCAAGGTTGGAGTAAAACGTATTCGGAAATGCCAATAAAATGTGAAAATGTTTGGAATAGGGTAGGTAGTTCAAAAACGCAAACACCATCAAAATGTGTCCCCACCATCCAATGCGTTCTATTACGTGAAGCGCATCGATGCTGAAGTTCTGAAATAACAATGGACCCATCCACGAGGAGATGGCAAAATCAAAATGACCTTTCGCGAATTCGACATGTGATCCTCCGCGGCTGTACAAAACTTCGTCCGCACCGTTCATGCTGAAAATACAGCAAATCAGAACGACTTCAGCAATCAAAATGATGTTTGCATCTTTTGTAGGCCAGCCAATGAGTTCCTTCATCGTGAAACGTGGTAGTTTCAGTAAGTTTCGTCGGATTAAAAACGCCAAGGTTGCCACGAATGCTAAAACCGAAAGAATTTCAATAAAACTAATCATGAAGGTATAAAATCCTCCAAGTTTGAAATAAAAGAAACGGTGATGTCCACTTAATCCATCAATGGCAATTTCAATTAATTCAATCTGAGTAATGACAAAAGCAACGTACAGGGCAAGGTGCAATAATGCTGGTATTGGACGAGAGAACATTTTCTTTTGACCAAAAGCGACTAAAACCATTGTTTTAATCCGTTCACCTTTTTTGTCGGAACGATCAATATCTTGTCCAAGTAAAATGTTGTAGCGCACTTTCCATGCGTTGTACGCGAAGAATCCTGCTCCCGCGCTTAAAAGAATGGCAAACAATATGATCTCCATGAACGTTTAAATTAATCTGGAATGGTATCTAACCATTTTTTGAATTTCACTTCTTCTTTTTCACTTAAAATAAGTCCTTCAGATTTCTTGCCAAAAACGGAGAAATGAATATACCTATCCGGATTCGCTTGAAGATCCGTAACTAGATTTTGAAGGTCTTTGTTTGTAACAACTAATTCGTTGTAAAGTTTTTCATCATGAATAAGTTTGCCTAAAGTCCCATGTCCATTTTCGACATCTTCTAACACAAGGTTTAATTTTTTAACGGTTGTCTGTGCGTCTAACAGAACCGATTTAAAGTCAGCACTCACAAAATCGTCGGTGATTTTTCGCGTATTTCCAATAATCTTGGTTAGCTCGTCGTTGCTTTTTCGGATATTCAGGGTAATGGATTCCACATTGGCCATGATTTTTGTGAATTGAGCACGCTCTGCAGCAACAAACCCTTCGATTTCGTTAGCTACGCGACCCAAACGATTGATGGTGATTTTTACTTCTTTCAAACTTCCTTCGATCTCAGAGGTTGCTGTTGTATCCCAGAACGAGGACAATGAGATCACCATTCGATCGATGGAACCCATCATTTTTTGAAGCCGTTGAGAGATTGGATCGGCATAGGCTTTTACCTGCGTGACCATGTCAATGGAAATTTTTCCAGGAATGACACTTTTTGCTTTATAATATCCTTTTGAAATATCTTCAGGTGTGTGAATTATTAAACATTTATTTATAAAATCTAGGGAGCCAATTTCGACAAATGATCCTTTAGGTAGGCGAATACCCTCTTCTTGAATGTTAAAAGTCATCAAGACTTTTTTGTCAATTGGACCATTCGGGATGGATTTAATCCCGGTTACTTTACCCACAGTGACGCCATTTAAGGTAACGTTACTCGACACCATAATTGACCCAGTATTAGGGAAATACGCTTTGTATTCAGTGTCTCCACCGAGAAAACTATTCCCTTTCAGGAAGTTAATTCCCGCGTAAAGAACAGCAATGGATGCCAAAGCGATAAGGGCTGCTTTAATTTCTTTCGTGAACTTCAAACTACTTTTTTTCTGCTAATTTAATAGCTTTTTCGATACTAATTCGCTCACCATTGAGGAAGGCTGCTACGAAAGCATGATTAAATCCTTTTTCAATGAGCTCATTTTTATAGTTTTTTGCACCGGAAAGGTCATTTTTATAGGTGCCGGTGCAATACTTGAAAATATTGTTTTCCTCATATTCAAATACTTCTAAGCCCTTAAATCTAGATGAATTTAATGCGATTTTCCGATCAGAGGTTTCAATTTGAACGCGAAAAACAAGTCCTGAGGAATCTGCTTTTTCTTGGATTGTCTCAACAGGTTTTGGCTCTGGATTTTTTTCGATTGGAACAGATGCGACAGGTTTTCCTTCCATTTGACCTTTATAATTTTCAAATGCTCTAAACATCGCTGCAGACATTTTTTCTTGTCCATCAGCGGAGCCAATAAATTTTTCTTCCGTTGGATTTGGTAAAAATCCAGTCTCAATGAGTACACTCGGCATGGTTGTTTTGTAAAGAACTAAGAATCCGGCCTGCTTTACTCCTCTGTCATATCGACCGATCTTTTTAAATTCCTTTTGCAAGTATTCGGCAAATTCTATGGAATGATTTAAATAGACGGAACCTTGTAATTGTAATTGAATGATGGCATCTGGTGATAAGTCAAAGTCCTTGTATTTTGCTCCCTTATCATCCTCCAAAGCAATAATGGAGTTTTCTCGCTCCATCACACGCTGTTGAGCTTCTGTTCGATGTAATCCTAAGACATATGTTTCAGTTCCGTAAGCGGAACTGCTTCCAGCATTCGCATGGATGCAGATAAACAAGTCAGCATTTGCTTTATTTGCGATGTTCGCACGATCAATTAATTCGACAAAAACGTCCGTTGTTCGCGTATAAATGACATTAATTTCTGGGTATTTCGCTTTTATTTTTGCCCCAAGTTTTAAGGCCATTTCCAAACAAACAATTTTTTCATGTGCAAAGGAACCATGACATCCAGGATCTTTCCCTCC
Organism: Flavobacteriales bacterium; assembly: GCA_947461635.1. Classification (GTDB taxonomy): domain Bacteria; phylum Bacteroidota; class Bacteroidia; order Flavobacteriales_D; family Crocinitomicaceae; genus UBA952. Next base: position 10,970 of record CANHMH010000002.1, read on the forward strand.
ATGTCCAGCATCGATCACAACTGTTTTAATTCCATGTTTTACGGAGTGTTGCCCGAAAAGGGACGTCGAAAATAAAAACAATGACAGCAACCCCAATAAATAGAGTTTACATTCGTTCTTTACAAACAACTTGAATTTTGGTAGCTTTGTACGTTTAAGGCGCATACGACAAAATTAAGAGCCAACATTGACCATAAGACCATTCATACAACAACTTTTCTTCGTCACATTGTTAATAATGTGCAATTTGTCTGTGGTTACTGCGCAAGATACGCTGTTTGTCAACGATTCAAGTATGCAGAACATCATCACTTACGGAGCTGATGAACGAATATTAAATGATGTAGAGAAGAAACAAATTCATTTGTACGGGAATGCAAAGGTTGAAATGGAAGGTCTGCTCATCACCGCAGGATACATTTTATTGGATCTTGATGCAAATGAAATATGGGCTAAATACCGATATGATCAAGATAGTAACAAAGTAGAATTTCCTGTTTTCACGGATGGGGGAGAGACAGTAACTTGTCATACATTGAAATTCAACACGAAAACGAAAAAAGGATTTTTAGAAGAATTAGCCATCAAGCAGGACGAGTTTTATTTCCACATGGAAACCGCTAAAAGACATCCGAACGAAGAAATACATTTGTTGAAAGGTCGATTAACAACCTGTGATTTAGAAGAGCCGCATTACCATTTTCAATTAAGTAAAGGAGTGATTGTTCCAAATGAACGCATCGTAACGGGCCCAATGAATTTATGGATCAATGGCATTCCAACACCTCTTGGATTACCATTTGCCTTTATTCCTACGAAAGAACAAAAAACAAATGGCTTGTTGTTTCCGGAGTTTGTCCCTTTGTCAAATTATGGATTCGGAGTACAAAATTTAGGCTATTATTTTCCAATTAACGATCACTTACAAACAGCTGTTTATGCAAATTTATATAGTCGTGGTTCTTGGGGTTTACGAAACGATTTAGATTACTCAAAACGTTATGGATTCTCAGGTCGAATCTCTGTTGGATTCCAACAATTTAACATGGGATTCCCTACCAACGATAAAAAAAACAAATTAAGTGTTCAATGGTCTCACCGGAAGGCTCCGAAATCGAATCCATATTGGAGTTTTTCTTCGACGGTAAACTTCATTTCAGATAACACTTCCAAAAACAATTTAGATCCCATCAATCCTGAATATTTCACCAATTCATTTAATTCCGACATCAATATTAACCGCGCCTTCCCTGGAAAACCGTTTAATATGGGTATGAAACTATCGATGCGTCAAAACTCCATCGCTAAAAATATTGCGCTTGTGAGTCCAGTGTTGAATGCCAATCTCACGAGAGTTTTCCCATTTAAAAACACCTTTAAAACAAGCGATAAAAATTGGAAAAAGACCATAGAACGTATTGGAATCACGTATAATTTAGAAGGTCAAAACCGATCGAATTTTTCTGATCAACTTTTATCCGTTGGAGATTTTTCTGGGATCTCACAACAATTTATGAATGGATTCTCTCAATCTATGACCATACAAACGACATCTGGTCTTTTTAGAAATGCCATCAAAATCAATCCCACCATCAATTATGGAAATAAAATCAATTTCCAGCAGATTCAAAAGTTCTATGATCCATTAGCCAATAAATCTCAAAACGACACCCTGCAAAAATTTGGCATGGCGCACGAGGTGAATTTTAGTGTGAATATGACGAGTGTGATTTATTCGTATTATCAATTCATTGGAAAGAATAAACCTAAATTGCGACACTTGATTACACCATCAGTCGGATTTCGTTATGTCCCTCAGCTAAATGAGTTAGTTCAAGCGAATGTTGGGGCAAATCAATCGTTGGTAAGATATTCTCCTTTTGAAAGCTCGATTTACAATGTTGGAAATAATCAAAAAGCGGCATTATTGAATTTCGGCATTAATAATACCATGGAATTAAAGTTGAAGTCCGATAAGGATACATTGACTGGATTTCGAAAAATTCGCTTGATCGATCAATTGTCCATTAACGGGAATTATGATTTCATGAAGGATTCCATGCGTTTATCGAACATTGCATTGAACTTAAGAATTAGTCCGGCTGATTGGATAAACTTTGTGTCTGGCGCTAATTTTAGTCCGTATGCGTGGGATGTAAACACAGGAAAAACACTCAAGGATTATGCCTTATCAAGTCAGCAAGGACTCGGACGTTTCTTGGGAACGAATCTCACTACGTCGATAACAATAGCCCCAAAAAAATCGAGAGAAAAAGTAGCTAACACTGCTGCTACAGTGAATGAGCAAAATTGGAATTCAGAGTTTAATTATTATGCATTGCATCCTGAACGAGCAATTTTCTTTGATATTCCTTGGAAAATGAGTTTGTCTCACGTGTACACAATCAATGTGAATCAAACCATTTCAAGTACGAATCCTGCTAAAAACACCTTTGCACAAACACTTGTAGTGAGCGGAGATGTGAGTATGACAAAACGATGGAATTTATCAGGAAACTTAAATTTTAACTTGCAAGAATTCCGTTTAACGAATGCTTATTTTTCTTTAAATAGGAATTTGCACTGCTGGGCTTTATCGTTCTATTACGTACCTGTGGGTGGAAATAAAAGCTTCTTGTTTAGCATTCGTAATACCTCTTCGATATTCAAAGACGCGAAGATTGAAATCAGAAAACCACCAGCATTACTGTAGGAGTTACTTGATTCCTTGCCCGGTCATTTTTCCAACCACATAAGTAAATTTCGCGCCTAGAAAGACGATTTGCGCAGAATAATGGACCCAAGCCAAGGTGACGAATAAGGAATTAGCAATTCCGATTTTACCGAGAACGAAATAATTGTGCAGATAGTAGTTGATGATGAATTGACTAAGAACAAGTAAAATTGAGGTGAAAATCGCTCCTTTGAAAGCCACATTCCATTGTACTTTTGCATCGGGGATGAATTTAAACACCAAAGTGAAAATCATTAAATTACTTCCAATCGTTAGTATATTTTGAAGAATATTCAAGGAGAAATCCATGAAACCACTATGAAATTGATTCCAATTTTGAATGGCCGAAAAAATGAAAACTTGGGCAAAATAAAAGAGAATAATGATCAAGGCGAAAACGGCTAGAAGTCCCATGGAGATAAAACGGAATCCGATGATGTCCATGAATAAATTTTCTTCATGACGGTTTTTCACATTCACGTTGAAAAACTCATTTAAGCTACGTTTTAACGAAACGAAAAATGCGGAACAACTATAAAGAAGCACGGCAATACTGACCATTTCAAAGAAAAAATTAGGTTTATGCATGGACATGCCATTTACGACATCCATGATGGAGGTGCTGTCTTCCATGCCCATTTGGTTTTGGAGTACATCCGAAACCATTTCTTTCATGTTTTTTGGGCCAACGATGCGACCAAAAATGGAGCTCGTTAAATAGATAATTGGAATAAAAGCAAATAAGGTGTAGTATGCTAGTGCAGCACCATGGTAAAATGCTCCATCCTTCACATAGGTGATGATTGCTTCTTTGAAGGCGTTTAAGCCCCAATACCAAGGAAGTTTACTGGGTTTTTTTAATGATTTCGATTCCTCTGGTGTCATTTAGTCGATGAAATTGATACAGGACAATCATGTCTCCGTTGGTTGTTTTAAAATAATTATGATAGAGTCCACCAACAAAAATACTGCGCATAAATTCGATTTCTATTGCGTCCTTAGCTTGAGATACGCGGTACTCATCCGGACGAAAGAGAATCGTCGTTTCACCTGATTTAATACTGTTAACAGGGCCAAATAATCGTGCTTGTTGGATGGTTGAATAGTGATAATACAAAAATTCAGGTTTGTATTTTTTACTTAATGTTCCGTTTTTCAATACACAAATGGAGTCGCATAGTCCTAGAACATCTTGTCCTTCATGCGAAACTAAAACGATTGTGGTATTTTCTTCTTCTCGTAAGCGAATCAAATGTTCGGTTAGTCGTGCACGTAAATTCGCGTCGAGGTGACCGAATGGCTCATCTAGCAATAAAATTTCCGGTTGATCCGCAATTGCTCGGGCAATTGCCAAACGTTGCTGCTCTCCTCCAGATATTAAATGTGCTTTAGTGGTAGAAATAGATTTGAGGTCAAATAAACGCAATAATTGTTGAACCCGTTTGTCTCGTTTGTGATTGGGTAAATGCAAAACAACTTCGCGAAGGTTTTCTTCCACGGTGTGATAAACATCTAATTTGAAGTCTTGGTTTACCATGGCTACGCGCTTAAAACCAGGAATCAATAATTGATGAACACGCGGTTGCTGTTGATTGGCAAGAAAGACTTCTCCGTGGTCTGGATCAATATGTCCAGCAATGATTTTTAACAATGATGACTTACCAGCACCACTTTTTCCAACTAATCCAATAATTTCTCCTTGTCCTACGGTTAAATTCGCCCGCTTGATGATGGGTTTATTGTAAGATAATTGTATGTTTTTCAATACAATCATAAACGGATCAATTCTTTTGGGAACGATTTTGCTGCGATGAAGATTCCGGGAGTTGGATTAGACATTGGCTCATAATCTTTCAAGAAGATTTCGATGGTATAGGTATCCGTAGACTTTTCTAATTTCGTAGATGAAACAATACTTTCAGAAGCTCCTACGTAAACATTCGGAGCATCAGAAGAACAGATTTCAAAAAGACGCATGTTTGGAATGTCGAATTGAAAAGCTTCGTTGTTTTCGTCCATTCCAGCTAGCGGATAATCTACATCAGAGATTTCTTTCACTGAAGTCACATCACTTGAAATGGATAATTCATCCTCCCATTCGTATTTGATGTTGTCAATAGATTGGTTCCCTTCGTGTTCTAAATCAGCTAATTCTTGTGAATATAAATCGTTTAAAAGGTATATGTGGATCTTACAGTTCATTTTTTTTCGTTGTTTTTTTCTATTTCATTCACTTTAAAAGCGGATGGCATTAATTCAGGGACAAGTTTAAGAATTAAAGGGAGAAGAAGGCTTCCTCCAGGTAAAAGAAATAGTGCTAATGAAGGCATTGTCTTGATTAAATCAAGGAATTGGCTCCTTACTTGTTCTTTTTCTTCCGCACTTAATTCTTCTTTTCTCGATTTTTGAATCAGGGACATTAGTTCCTTGCTTTCACGCATTTCTTGAACTAATTTATCTTTATTTCGTCCTAAAATGCGAATCCAACGCTTACTAAAGGCTTTAAAAACATAACCAGTTTCTGTTTCAGATTGAAAAACAAGAATTTCATTTTGGTTCTGAAGCATGTAGGCATTACACATTTCGATGGAATCTTGAATTTCTTTTTGCGACAAATCAAGTGCCTGTCCTAGAGAAGTTAATTTTTTTTGTTCTTCTTCATTCGGCTGGTGGGTTCCTTGAATCAGAAAAAGACCTAATTCAACCGTGAATTTCGAAAGCAGTTTATCGACAACTCGTTCCTTCTTCAAAACCCGCAAGGTAACACCTGTTAAAATACGGTTTTCAAAACGTGTTTTTTTTGATTTCTCTAGATCTGTTGATGCTAAAAAGTGCCACAAGACTCGTTGTTCCTTATCTTCTGCATTATCGTCGGTGTAAGCTGCATAGATCATTCCATTCATCAATGAACTCGCATAATCAGCATAATGACGGGAAAAAGATTGTACCTGTCCCTCTAAGAAGGCACGGTATAATACGACATCAAGGAAAATAAAAGCGTTAGACAAGTGATTTAACCAGTAATTAGCACCAAAAAAAGTGCTTTTTACCTGAATCCGGTGTGCTAAAATTTCTTCAATATTTTGGTTGTTCTTCCCGGTAAAAATGCGGTCGAACCATGCAAAAACCCCTTCATCCTCCGTATTTCCGTAAAATTGAATGAGATTTTCCATGAATACATCTTTGTCAAATTCACCCCTATTTTTTCTAAGGTAGGTGAATAACAAGGTTTCAAATAACAACAATTTTAGCTTTTCGTCATTGGTGTATTTAGAAGAATCTAGTTGATCTGAGAAAAGCAGATTCAACGCATTTCCGTAAACAAGTCCAGTACGGTGAGAAACGAAGTGTGTTATGTCGGACTCTTTGTTTTGAATCAGCTCTAAATCCAACGAAATAATCCCTTTTTCAAGTAATTGAAAAAACTTGGGAATCCAATTTTTGGATCCTGGAGATATGGAGTTTTTAAGGGAGGACATAACGAGCTGCAAGTCCAACATTCCAACCCAAGCTTAAAGTTGGAATCAATTGTACGTATGGTCCTGATTCGAGCGAAAAGGTAAAAGGATAATCAGGAAGTTTATATTCCACACCCAAAACACCATTCACACCGAACAAGTATCGATCGTTTAATGAATTTTGTATGATGGGATTTCTTGAGTTGATGCCAAATCCAGGTCCAGCGCCAAGGTAATAATCAAGTTCATCCACCAATTGAGATTGCCACACGTAATTCCCTTGCATCCAAACATAATTTGTGTTACCTCCCAAACTTACTTCAAGGGCATTGTTTTCATTCATAAAATGCTTTCCATTTATCTGAGTAGAACCAATGCTAGCAAATTTTAGTCCAACGGAATTGGTATAACGCTGTCCGAATAACGTTAAGGAAAATGAAAGGCTAAATAAAAGCAGTGAATATTTCATCGTTTTGTTTTTACAAAGTTACAATTTGCCTGCTAGAGTAAACGCGATTTTTTTTGCTAAAATAACACTTCCATCCGTGGAGAAAACCTCCATAAGAAGAACGTAGATACCTATGGTCGCTTTTGCTTGATCAGCGTTGACTCCATCCCACGTAAAAAATCCTTTCGTCCCCAAAAGTTCATTGGAGAAAAGCACCTTCACTTCTCTCCCAAAATCATCAAAAATCCTTGCTTTTGCTAATAAACCACTTTGTTCAAAGGCATAATTCACAACAAGGACATCCTCAAATCCATCTTGATCGGGTGAAAAAACATCTTTCTGAAGGCTGATAGATTCTGAAGTTCCCACATATTGGTACTGGGAGTTCACTCGCCCAGGTGTGGCAAAACCAATCGATTCAGCTGCCGAGTGCCAATTGGAAGCTTGATTTGAAGGTCCATCCGGAAGTATCCGCTCTAACGATACGCCATCTGAATTATCGATTAAAGAAAATTGCCAATCTTCTCGATAAGAAACACGATCGATTTGTTCACTGTTATAAAATAAATAAACGGTTCCCGAATCGATGTTGTAACTAGGCATATCCATCTCAATCATTCTACCAGAAACACTTGCAGGATAATTTTCGAGAAGAAAACTAGTGTCTTCACTGATGGCAACATAGGAATTCGGTTCTAAAATGAAGTGATTTGAAATGGTTTTGAGATTTGAAATGGTATCATTATAAAAATTCGCGATTTGCCAGTCCTTCAAGTCAATCACTTTCGAAGATCGGTTGTATAATTCGATGAAATCTTGTCCACCATTCAAGGGATTCGCTAAGACTTCGTTGATCACAACATCGCCCGCTATCGCTTGTTCAGGTAGTGTAAATTGACCAATCAATGTGGTGTCATTTTGCCAGCAATCACTAACGGGACCAAGTTGAATTTGATAATTGGTTGATGGAAGAAAATTCTCATTAAACTGTATAATCAACTGTGGGGGACCATTTGGATTGTCGTTCACGTTTTGAATGAACGTTTCTTGAATACTTAAATTTGGGCTTGTATTTATTTGAGTATTCACTAGGCTACTGGAATCCATCCCTTCTGAAAAGTATACTTCCAAGAAATTTGGACTCAAGGCAATCAGTGAAAGTAAATTAGGATTTTGCTGATCCGGCGCGGAACTGAAAATTGAATTAATTGTTCCTGGAGATCCTCCGGATGGATCATTTGATGCGGACCAATTATCAAAGTTAGAGCAAGGATCATTTAAATTAATTCGTTCCAAACTATATCCGCCATTTTTTTTATTGATGTCTTGGTACCAATCATCTGTATAGATGAGCTGATCCAGTTTAACACCAAAATTATCTTTCAAAATCAACTGATCTCCAGCATTATTTAGACTTGGAAAACTAGTTACTCCAGCAACATTTGTAAAAAGTCCAATGTTCGCATTTGCCGTTAAAACGATATATGAACCTGGTAATAGCCAGAAATCACCAATAGTACCATTGGAGGAACCATCGCTGATGGTCCAGCCTTCCAAATGAAATACCTTTCCTGTTTTATTGAAAATCTCCACAAATTCCACCTCTGGCAAACCTATTACCGGCGTTGGATCAGCAAAAAACTCGGTAATGATCACATCGCCTTTTACTGCTGTATCAGCCACCAAATAATGAAAATTAACGGATTGATTGCTCGTCATATTTCCAGTTAAATCGGACAAATTTGCCGTCATTAGGGTGTAGGTATTGCCATTCGTCAAGGGGAAAACGGTCGTCAAATGGACCAATGCTGGATTCAAGTTGTCTTGCTGAACTGCCACAAAAGAGTTAAAAGGCAGAATAGCATAATTCGCCAAATCATTTGCAGAAGTTGAACTAAGCGCTTCGTTAAACAAGGCATCCACCTGATAGGGCGATATAACGGAAGCCTGAATTAAAATTGGTGCTTGAACATCTAAAATTGGATCACCGACATACACATCATCCAAAAAGAACTTATTTGCGTTACTGGAGGTATAGGTGCACAAATAACCAAAAAAGGATCCCGGTAGAATAGTTGGATCATTGGCACTTCCTTGACTAATATAATTGGTTCCACCGCTTAAATCTGCTGACAATTCCCAGGTTCCACTTGTGTTTAACACAACTTTGACGCCAACTGTAAAACTGTTAGAAATCTGACCATCAACACCAGAGCAAAGTTGGGTGGAGATTCCGTTTACTACTTTAAATAAGCGAATGGCATCAACCGCATTTGCTTCCCCAAACAGAACATAATAGCCATTTTGCACTGAATTCAAATCACTGTTATCCGCACTTAAAAAGACTTTTCCAAAATTACTGGACGAAGGAGAAAAACTTTGCTTCACCCAAAAAGTCCATTCGTGATTTAATAAATTACTGATTCCGTGGGATATACTTAAGTAAGAAGTGCCTGCAATGGTGTTGTTTAATTGCAGCTGTTGGCTGGCATTGACAAGGAAATCCCCGGTGTTTCCGCTCCATGAAGGATTACCAATGAAATCTCCATCCGAGAAATCATCCGTTACTTGGGAATGAACATTCGCCGAAATCAGCCATAAAAAAAACAATATTATTTTTGGAATCCACTTCATAGCTATCAAATATATTAAATTTACAGGCTCAAATAGTTTAATAACGTATGAAAGTAGCAGTTGTTGGAGCAACAGGCATGGTTGGAAATGTGATGTTGCAAGTTTTAAAGGAACAAAATTTCCCGATTACCACCTTAATCCCCGTTGCATCTGAGAAATCAGTGGGTAAAAAAATGGAATTTGGCGGATTAGAATTTGAAGTTGTTGGACTTCAAACGGCAGTGGAAATGCGCCCCGACATTGCAATATTTTCCGCTGGTGGAGAAACTTCCTTGATTTGGGCTCCCAAATTCGCTGAAGTTGGAACGGTTGTGATTGATAATTCATCCGCTTGGAGAATGGATCCAACGAAAAAGTTAATTGTTCCTGAAATAAATGGACACCTAATAACTAAAGAAGATAAAATCATCGCGAACCCGAATTGTAGCACCATTCAATTGGTCATGGTACTAGCTCCTTTGCATAAACGCTTCGGTATAAAGCGAGTGATCGTTTCCACGTATCAATCGATTACAGGGACGGGTGTGAAAGCTGTCGAACAAATGGAAAACGAACGTGCCGGAATTTCCGGTGAAATGGCCTACAAATACCCAATTGATAAAAATTGCATTCCACAATGTGATTCATTTGAAGAAAATGGATACACCAAGGAGGAAATGAAATTGACTAACGAGACAAAGAAAATTTTGGATCCCGCTATTCTAGTGACGGCAACAGCTGTACGTGTGCCGGTAGTTGGTGGTCATTCTGAAGCGGTGAACATCGAGTTTGAAAAAGACTTCAATTTGGATGAGGTTCGTAAAATACTTCACGAAACAGCTGGAATGACCTTACAGGACAATCAAGACACCTACACATACCCAATGCCGAAATACGCACAAGGCAAGGATGATGTATTTGTTGGCCGCATTCGTCGGGATGAAAGTCAAGCGAATTCCTTGAATTTATGGATCGTTGCCGACAATCTGAGAAAAGGAGCAGCGACAAATGCTGTTCAAATAGCTAAAATTGTAGAAGGATTACTTCAATAATTTTCACGTTAAGGGTCAAACGTCTATTTACATCATCCAAATTTCACATTGATTCAAACGTGCTATAGGATGAATTAAAAGTGCTAAAAATCGTAGAAATTGATTTGTTCATTTGTAGAACTAAAACAATTAACTATGAGCAATTTAGCAAACAGACCGACTTTCAAGTCACACTATGACAATTTTATTGGAGGGAAATTTGTCCCACCGGTAAAAGGAAATTATTTTGAAAATATTTCTCCAATCGACGGGAAATTAATCGCAAATGCAGCACGTTCAACCTCGGAAGACATCGAGTTAGCATTAGATGCAGCTCACGAAGCATTTAAATCGTGGTCCAAAACTTCTGCCACAACGAGAAGCAACATCTTATTGAAAATCGCTGACGTAATGGAAGCGAATTTGGAATACTTAGCGACCGTTGAGACTATTGATAATGGAAAGGCGATCCGTGAAACGCGTGCAGCCGATTTGCCGTTATGTATTGATCATTTCCGATACTTCGCTGGTGTGATTCGTTCAGAAGAGGGAACCATTTCAGAGCACGACGAACATACAGTAAGCATCAACTTACATGAACCCCTTGGAGTGGTTGGACAAATTATTCCTTGGAACTTTCCATTATTAATGGCGACTTGGAAAATTGCTCCAGCTTTAGCAGCAGGAAACTGTGTTATTGTGAAGCCAGCTGAGCAAACACCAACATCCATCATGGTGTGGATGGAGTTAATCCAAGATTTATTACCAGCAGGTGTGTTAAATGTCGTTTCAGGATTCGGTCCAGAAGCAGGAAAACCATTAGCGACTTCGCCTCGCGTTCAAAAAGTAGCATTTACAGGTGAAACAACTACTGGACGTTTAATTATGCAATACGCATCTGAGAATTTGATACCGGTAACCATGGAATTAGGTGGGAAATCACCTAACATTTTCTTCCCATCTGTATGTGATCATGACGATGAGTTCTTCGACAAAGCAGTAGAAGGTGCGGTGTTATTTGCCTTGAATCAAGGGGAAGTGTGTACGTGTCCTTCTCGCATTTTGGTTCATGAATCTATTTACGATAAATTCATGGAACGTGTGATTGCTCGTACTAATGCAATTGTTTGTGGAAATCCACTAGATGGAAACACGATGATGGGAGCGCAAGCATCGAATGATCAATACGAGAAAATTCAGTCGTATTTAAAAATTGGTAAAGAAGAAGGTGCGGAAGTACTTGCTGGTGGAGAGGCAAATCACCTAGACGGAGATTTGGCAAATGGATTCTACATCAAACCTACAATCTTCAAAGGACACAATAAAATGCGTGTTTTCCAAGAGGAAATCTTTGGACCAGTTGTTTGTGTGACAACATTCAAAACAACAGAAGAAGCTTTAGAAATCGCAAACGACACATTGTACGGTTTAGGTGCGGGTGTTTGGACACGTGATGCACACGAATTGTATACGGTTCCTCGTGCAATTCAAGCAGGAAGAGTTTGGGTGAATTGCTACCATGCTTATCCAGCGCACGCACCATTTGGCGGATACAAAAAATCCGGATTTGGACGTGAAACACATAAAATGATGTTGGCGCATTACCGTCAAACAAAAAACATGTTGATTTCATACAACAAGAACAAACTTGGTTTCTTTTAATTGAATTAGTTTCAAGGAAAACCCGGGTTTTACTCGGGTTTTTTTATCTTTATAGGTATGGCATTTCAAAGAATAACAGTAAGCGAAAAAGCAAAGGAGCTGATCCAAAAACTGAAAACAGATCATGGAGACTTGATGTTTCATCAATCAGGTGGATGCTGTGATGGTTCACAACCGATGTGTTTTCAAAAAGGTGAATTTTACTTGGGTTCTTCTGATGTATGCCTTGGAGTAATTGAAGATTGTCAATTTTGGATGAGCAAAGATCAATTTGAATACCTGAAACATACGCATCTAACCATCGATGTTGTAGCCGGAAGAGGCTCCAAGCTTTTCACTTGAAATACCTTATGGGTTTCGATTTGTCATTCAATCACGCCTATTTACCGAAAGTGAATTAGTAGATCTCGAACCTTTGCGATTAAAGGAAGATTTTTAATGTCCTGACATCTTTTGATATTGACGTGGTGACAGTCCTTCGATTTTCTTAAAAACGCGCGTAAAGTAATTTGCATAGTCAAATCCAGAAGCGAAAGCTATCTCGGTGATCAGTAAATTGGGGTTTTTTAGCAGATGTTTGGCATGACGAATACGCTCGCGAAGTAGTAATTCTACAGGACTCATTCCCGTTTCGCGTTTGATGTAACGATAAAGTGTCGCATTACTCATGCAGGCTTTATTCGTTAATTCTTTCATGCTGATTTTCTGTGTTAAATTCCCTCGAATGTAATCAATCAAATGTCCAATTGGGGAATCTAATTGTTTCACTGATGATAGTGAACTACGCGTTTGTAATTGGATGAGGTGAATCAGTAATTCTTGCAAGGTTAAATCGGCAAGAACATCTTTCGTTACTTGCGCACTCATGCAAATGCTCATGAGTTTATTCAAGGTTCCAGCGATTTCTTCGTTATTTGACAAAAGATAATGTTCGAAATTCAAGGACCATTCTTCCTTATTTTCCTTGGGATAATTATTGTTTAAAAAATCAATGATTCGTTGAATTTTCGTTCGGTCAATTTCTAAGGCCAAACATTGCGTGGGATTGTCAGCACGTGCCTCTGGAAAATCAATTTTCATTTCCACATTGGATGGCAAGATCACCGTTTCCCCTGGTAAATATTCGAACTCAGGATCTTCATACAGATGCATCACCTTTTTGCCACGTAACATACTCGTTAACACGACATCGTTAAATTTCAATGCTACTTTTTCTGTAGACTCATAGGTTTCGAATAAATTCAACTCGCAATCTTGTAAATTAAAAATCGTGCGATTTTCCACTAAGGTCTTCAATGAAGATTCGTGCGTTAAATGCGGTTGATTTAATAATTTACCTTTCGTAGAGAGCATTTACAATTTTTCTGTTACCAATTTACAAAAAAAAGTACATCATTCAAAAAAATCGATGCTGTTCATAATAGGAATTAGGTCAATTTATTTTATTCGCCATCAGCTTTTTAAAATGATTGCGTACATTTGTCCCGTCTCTAAGGGGTGCCGAAAGGCTGAGATTACACCCATTGAACCTGTAGGATAATGCCTGCGCAGGGAAGATGACCGAGCTAATTGTTATTTATTCACCAAGAATTAGCCCCTTGTTCTTGTTTAATTTTTTATAAAATGAAAACAAGAATTATTACAAGTATCCTTTTTTTAAGTATTTGTCAATTTGCGTTGTCTCAACGTCGCATCCATGGCGTGATTGAAGATCGAACAGGCGCATTTATTCAAGCAGCCCAAGTTTCTTTATTGAATTCCAATGCTCAAACATCTTCCGATGCGAAAGGAAAATTTGAATTTACCCAATTACCTCCCTCTGATTCCACCTATACGATTCTAGTCGAAAAACCGGGATTTTTACCGCAATCGGTGACGATATCAGCAAAGTCAACGGAAGAAATTAAGGTACTCCTTTTCTCCAATATGAAAACCTTAGAGGACGTACATGTGAACACGACTCGCTTGTCAGATTTTAACACATCACAAATTTTAATTCGCAAAATCAATCCATTGGAACGCAAAAATTTTGGACAAGATATTCCCGTTCTTTTAGAAGCAACTCCCTCGCTTGTCACAACTTCGGATGCTGGTGCAGGTGTTGGTTACACAGGACTCCGAATCCGAGGAGTGGATGCGTCTCGTATCAATGTAACCATAAACGGTATTCCGGTCAATGATCCTGAATCACATGATGTTTATTGGGTCAATATGCCAGATTTGGCATCGTCGATTGAAAACATTCAAATACAACGTGGTGTCGGCTCATCAACGAATGGAGCGGCGGCTTTTGGAGCCAGTGTAAATATAAAAACACAGGATATTTCCGAAAAACCATTTGGTTCAATCGACCAATCTTTTGGTTCTTTCGGTACACATAAAACCACTGTGAAGGCAGGAACGGGCATTATTAATAAACACTTTTCCTTGGAAACTAGGATGTCTAGTATTCAATCCGATGGATACCTGGACCGTGCGAGTTCAGATTTAAAATCATACTTTCTATCAGGCGCATATATTGGAAAAAAATCCATTCTAAAAGCTATTGTTTTTAGTGGGAAAGAAGTTACCTATCAAGCGTGGTATGGAACACCTGAAAGTAGAATGAAAGGAGATACTGCGGCAATGAATGCATACGCTGACCGTAATGGATTAAGTACTGAGGAACGCGACAATTTATTGAACGCAGGAAGAACTTATAATTTTTATACTTACAAAAACGAAGTGGATAATTATCAGCAAGATAATTATCAATTGCATTTTACACATACGTTCAGTGACAAATTAATTCTAAACCTTGCGAGTCATTACACTCACGGTAGGGGATACTATGAACAATACCGAAAAGGAGAAAATCTAACTGATTACGGATTGAATCCAGTAATTATTGGGTCGGATACTATTCAACAAACAGATTTGATTCGTCGCTTATGGTTAGACAATGACTTCGTTGGAGCAGTATACAGTATCACCTATAAACCAACGTCTCATTTGGATTTTGTTTTGGGTGGATCTGCAAACACCTATTTTGGTGGACATTTTGGCGAGTTGGTTTGGGCAAAATATGCATCCAACAGCGAAATTTACCAACGTTATTACACAAACGATTCAAGAAAATCAGAGGAGAGTTCGTATGCCAAAATCGTGTATAAAAAAGATCGTTTTGATGTGTATACAGATTTACAATTCAGACATGTCAATTACACCTTTATTGGGAAAGAACTAGTAAATGGTACACCGGTTGATGTAACACAAGCAGTTCAATTTAATTTTTTCAATCCGAAGGTTGGAGGTAGTTTTAAAATAAACACAAATCAAACCTTGTTCTTGAATGGAGGAATTAGTCACAGAGAACCAGTTCGAGCTGATTTTATTTCAAGCACAGCTGAAAATCGTCCGACGTATGAAACCTTGCAAGATGTTGAATTCGGTCATCAAATTAATAACAATAGATTAACGTTGACAACGAACATATACTGGATGAACTACAACAATCAATTGCTACTTACCGGTGAAATCAACGATGTTGGAGCATATATTCATTCCAATGTGGCAAAAAGTCATCGCTTGGGGCTTGAAGTATATGGCGCTTATCGATTCGACTTAAAGTTGAAATTAACGGGGGGATTAACACTTAGTCAAAACAAAGTTTCCCAATTCAATGAGTACGTTGATGTCTACTTAGATACACTTCCATATTATACCCAACAAGTCATCTTGCACAAAAATACGGATATGTCTTTTTCACCAAATATTACTGGAAATATAGGATTTGAATGGATGCCGATAAACCAACTCACAATTGCTTGGATGTCCAAGCTTGTAGGGAGACAATTTTTAGATAATACCGGCAATGTTAATCGTAGCATTGATCCTTATAATTTTTCAAATCTTCAATTAAACTATTCAATTTTAGATAAATTCTGCAAGGAAATTCAATTTGGACTAATGATTAACAATGTGTTCAATCAAATGTATGCAAACAACGGTTACACATTTTCATACACTTATAGCGCACAAACGACCACAGAGAACTTCTATTATCCTCAGGCTGGGAGAAATTTCATGGTACGTGTGCTCTTGAAGTTTTAATTGTACTTTTGAGAAAATTATAGAACGATGAAATTTCTACTTACCTTAAGCTGTTTATTCAGTATTTCGACACTATTTTCCCAGCAAGGGGATGTGGTGGTTGGTGGCACTCCTGAAACAATGTTGCTTAGCATCACACCACCAGATTCCCTTGTAAATTTCCCTGATACGGAAGCTCAATACCCAGGTGGACCAGATTCCTTGGCTGAATTTATTTTCATGAACTTTATTTTACCGGAAGATTCAGCTGAAATATTGTGGGATCAACGCGTTTACCTCTCCTTCATAGTGGAAAAAGATGGTTCTTTAACAAATATCGTTGTAGAGAAAGGATTAAACGAACTATACGATTCCATTTGTGTAGCAGTTGTAAAACTAATGCCAAATTGGATTCCAGCACAAAAAGATGGACTTCCCGTTCGTTCTTTGATGCGACTACCAATTAGTATTGATGATGCCATTATTGGAGCAGACTTTGCTTCAGAGGGATTATCAGAAGAAGACTGGACAGAAGAAGGAGAGGATGATGAAGAACGAAAATTCGGAAACGGACACTATGCTGGATTTGATGTATATTTTTCTCAATTTGCCAACGAATTTGGTGATGTAACTTTTAACCAAAATCCATATTGGGAAATCAATCAAATGAAATCGTTTGGATTCAATTACAATATGTTTGATTTGAAGTTTCCAATCGCTGGAAAGCAATTAGGAATAACTACTGGATTAGGTTTTGGATACCACGGTTATAGCTTCAGAAACAACTACGTTTTGGCGCATACTGCGGATACGATTTTTGCCGTTCAAGATACTGTTTTCAATTTTACCAAGAATAAATTACAAGTTGGAACGATTTCAATTCCATTATTATTAGATTATTCTTTCGATAAAAATTTTGAAAAAAGTTACTTTATTGCAGTTGGAGTCATCGGTACATATAACTATGGAACCAAACAAAGTTTAACGGGTACCTATGCAAATGGAGATGAATTTGTAAATTCTACTATTTCAGCATTTAACATGAATAGATGGACGTTGGATGCAACAACCCGTATTGGTTACGGTCATTTTGGAATGTTCATTAGCTATCAGTTAAATTCCATGTTTAAAACTGGACATACTGTTGCAGTATATCCTTTCCGTATAGGATTCAATATTCTTTTTGGAATTTAGTTTTTGACGATTTGGAAGAAACTTTGAAGGGTCTGATTTAACTCATTTATTTTTAGAACATAGAAATAAGTGCCTTCAACATAAGCACTTCCGTCCCATGAATTATCGTAGTTCTTTGCAGAATACAATAGTTGTCCCCAACGATTGAAAATGAACAATTCATTATCTGGATAAAAGGACAAATATTCAAATGACAAAGCATCGTTAATACCATCGCCATCTGAGGTGATGACATTTATGTTCGTTATCTCCGCTGGAACAACATTTAGATTCGTACACAGGCTATCGCTGCAGCCATGCTCTTCTATTATTGTCAAACAAAGTGGATAAATGCCCGGAACGGAATAGGACCCACTAAAAGGTGAACTTTGAGAAAATGAACTATCGGCAACGGACCAATTCCATGATACAATGTTGCCAATTGGTAATGTTGAAGCATCCTGTACTGTAAATGTGTTGGTAACCACTACCGGATTAGGCTGAATACTAATTTGTGCATTTGGATTTGGATAAATCCGAACGGTTATTAATTGTGTGTCGGAGACACAACCATTAATCTCTGCATATGCAGCATAATTCAATTGAACAATTGTATCACCCAAATTCGGAATGTATTCAGAGATGTTTCCAACTCCTGTCGATTGACCATAATAAGAACTGATTCCACCTGTCAAACAAGATGAGTTGAGTATTGATATGGACTCTCCTGCACATAGAATAGAATCATAAATTAGGGATGGTTCTGTGGCTGGAATCAAAGGTTTGTAGCCAATGGGAATATTAAGAATTTGATTACCACATGCATCAATAATGATGGGTGGTGGAACTGGTAAACTGGTTTGTAAACTATCGCAGTATATCGGACAATTCGGATTGGTTAAGGTGAAGACATGGTTGGTTGAGCCATTCGAACAACCGACGTTTTGACCAATGGTAATGACTTCGGTGGACCAAGGATGGGAAAATGTGTAAGGCGCTACACCGTATCGAGCATAGGCTGTAGCATTGAACGAACAGGAGTTCGAACAAATTGGGCTTTGGTTAATAAACCACTCGTTTCCATATGACTCAGCAGTTTTCCCATAAACAATTACCTCGAATGGGTAAATAGATGCGAAGGGATCATAACGAATATATGTTGTATTGCATCCCGAACCCAACGCATTTCTTCCGATATGCATGCGTACCCAAAAACTCACATCCGAACATGATTCACCAACACAGCAACTGAGGGGATTCATCAAATTAAAACTATCCAAATACGCTGTGCCTGGAAGTGTAGCAGTAGCTCCCGTAACCGTAAATATTTGAGAACTACCACAACTTGAACTATAATACATAGCTCCTTGACTCATGGTAGCAAACGTAAATGGATCAGCATAAAAACTTCCGGATACATACACTCCAGTTGCGGTAACACCGGCTGGAATGGTTACTTGGATGCTATCTTTATTGTAGATCGGCATGAAACAAGAAGGCATAAAACCACCTGTCCAGGTACTCAATGGACCAGAAATGACAGGGTCAATATAAACAGGATAAGTTCTAGTGCTCTCATTCAACCAGTTTGATGCAATCATTAGTTGGAGGTATTTCCCATCTTTTTTGTCAATGATTTCGTAATGACCATTGTATATTTGACCTAAAGAATCGTAGCAAATAATAGGTTCTATTTGTGCTGCAATTCTACCTTGTTCATCAAATATCTTTATTCGATGACACTTATTCCCTTTTTCTTCGCGTTCTTTTTCGATGTAAAAAGTGCTTGGAATTTCGAGTTTTTCTTCAATAAGGACATCTGCTTGCTCATTAGCGAGCGGTGTATTTAACCGGTAACTAAACTTGATGGCGTTTTCCAAAAAAACAACTTGCTTGTCCACTTGAGGTACAATATGCTCAAAGAACCCAATGTTTTGAGAAAGGGAAAAGTCATTTTTTGCTACTACACCTTGAATGATGGTTGTTGCGCCAAAGCTTATTTTCTTTTGTTCAATTGAACTGAGGGAAAAACTTCCATTTTCATTTAAATAGGTGGGGAATACTTGCTGTAAAGCCGACCAACCATTCGAAGATTGTTTCAAGCCAAAGTCAATGGGAATGAGATCGCCTTCTTTTGAATAATAATTGATCGGCTTTAAACTGTAACGAGCTTTTATGTCGCCTTTTTTGTTGCGATAAAGCGAAGAATATTCCGTTCGTTTCTCACTAATTTCTTGCCAACTTTGGTCATATGTGACAGCAGTTGAATCGTCAACTCGTTGAGCATTCACACAGGTGGATTTCAAGGTCCAAATGGCAGATTTATTTACTTGTGTCTGTCCTTCGCTCAGCAAAAGCAGGGAAAAAAGTAGAAAATATACGTGTTTCATAGTAGCAGTTTCACTACTAAGATAATGTTTTAAATGTATAAAATCAATTTAACCTATTTAAAATCAAGGGGTAAAAGAAAGATCATTTAAATCGTTGCCAGCCAAAAAGGACTTGTAATCCATGCGTTTTTTTCCCTCGGCTTGAATCTCCTTCAGTAAAACGAAGCCATTTCCACTTGGGATAACAATTCCTTCTGGAATGGAGAACGGACCATTGTTTCGAGTCACTTTTTCTATATCTACAATAGATGATCCGAAGAGTTTAAAGGTAATCCAATTGGATTTTTTGGTGGACCAAAGTTTACACCATGCGGCAGGGTAGGGGGATAATCCTCTAATGCGATTGTGATTCAATTCAGCCGACTGATTCCAGTCAATTTCGCAATCTGCCTTGAATATTTTTGGCGCAAAAGGTAAATTAGTGTCCGATGCATCTTGTTCAATCGTTGAAACAGCACCCGAACAAATTTGATCAGCGGTTTCTACCGTTAATTCTGCACCAATCGATTTTAGTTGGTCATGCAATTCTCCAGCGCTAAGCTCATTATTCAATGGAATGGTTTTTTGTGCAATGATTGCACCGGTGTCAATGTTTTCATTAATGAAAAAAGTACTCACACCAGTTTCACTTTCACCGTTCATAATAGCCCAATTAATTGGAGCTGCTCCGCGGTATTTTGGAAGAAGACTCGCATGCAGGTTGATCGTTCCATAGGCGGGCATTTTCCAGACAACATCTGGCAACATTCGAAAGGCCACCACGACAAATAAATCTGCGTTCAAGGATGCTAAATCAGTCAAGAATGCTTCTTCCCGTAATTTTTCTGGTTGTAATACAAGAAGTTCATGTGAAACTGCAAATTGTTTCACCGCACTTTGCTGAATTTGCTGCCCACGTCCCGCAGGTTTATCGGCAACTGTTACAACGCCAACAACTTCATGTTTGGATTGAACCAAGGCATCCAAAATCCCCACGGCAAACTCTGGGGTACCCATAAAAACAATGCGTAATTTATCTTTCATTATACAATTTTCTTTTTCCAATCATACAGACGGAGATAGCTAATCGAAGCCAATCCCATCAAAATAAAATAAATATATTCTACTGTCCAAATCCAATAAACATCTAAGTTCCACACTTTGATAAAAAGATAACAAAAGACAACATATACACTCACTATTCCAAATTCAATAAACATGGAATGAAGGGTGTTTCCGGAACCATGGATTGTTTGAAAATAAACAGAGGAAAATCCATACAGCATAATCGAGACAGAGATTAATCGCAGAATTTGAGCACTCTTTTGAACATACAATTCTGCTGGATTAATTAGTCGAATTAATGCTTCAGGATAGAAAATTGCTCCGTGAAACGTCACACATAAAAACAAGATGGTCATCAGTTGAATCCGTTTTTGGATAGTTGGGATCTCATCAAATTTCTTAGCGCCAATGTATTGAGAAATGTACGTTTTCGTCGTTCCTGCGAATCCCCAAATTGGCACAAATGCGAGAAAATAGATGGCACGAATATTCTGCGACACGGTTAAATCAAATTGTCCTTTTTGCTCCAACCAGGTAAAAAAGAGTGTCCAAGTTGCTAACGCGAAGAACCCTTGGAACATAAGTGGACTCCCAACTTTTAACAGTTCTTTCATAGATGCAAGTTCAAACTTGAAATGTGCAAAAAGCTGATATTCCCTTCTTTCGGATGAAAAAATCAAATAAATAACAAGAAAGGACATCCCCAAAGCATCAGCAATGGTATTCGCCAATGCAGCTCCTTCGATACCCATTTCGGGAAAACCAAATTTCCCAAATATCAGTGAGTTAGCCAGGAAAATATTACTAATTGCCGTAATCAAGGCAGCATACAAAACAATCATTGTCTTACCTTTTGCCAATAGAAAAGCCTGAATTGTAATGGTAATCATGGCGAAAAACAATGCGAAACTTCGTACACGGATGAAATCTCCTTGTAAGACGGCAATTTCATTATTCTTTGAATAGCCAACAATCGCTGAAGGAAGAAACCAATGCAACAAAACAAAGAAACCAATTGCTAATAAAAAGTTGGTTAAAAAGGAGGTTCCGAAAACACGTCCAATTGCCGAAATTCGTTCTTCACCAATCCTTCTGGCAATAATGATTTGTGCACCATCTCCCATTCCCAACAAACACATATACACTGTTACATACAAAAGTCCTCCGTTACCCACCGCATCAAATGCTTCTGTTGAATAGCGGCTAATCAGGGAAGCGTCTGTAATTAAAACGATGGACTGAATAAATCCAGAAACCATCATTGGAAGCGCCATTCCTAAAATTGCCTTGTAATTGAGTGCAAGCATTTTAATCGACTTGAATAATCAACCCTTTCAAGTATTCACCCTCAGGATGAAATGCATGAATAGGATGATCTGCTGGTTGGTGAATCTGCTCCAAAATGCGCACATTTCTTCCAGATTCAATTGCCGCAGCAATGATGGTATTTGTAAATAATGCTTTATCGATGACCTGTGAACAAGAGAACGTAAAAATGATTCCTCCTGGCTTGATTTGACGAATCGCATGCGCATTCAATCGTTTGTATCCTTGAATGGCTTGGTGACGTTTTTCGCGGTGCTTCGCAAATGCAGGTGGATCCAACACAATGATGTCGTAATCCTCTTTCAAATCCTTCATGTAATCCATCGCATCTGCACAAATGGACAAATGTTTTTCCGTATAGTTATTTAAGCTGATGTTGTCGTCGGTTAAGGCAATGGCCTTTTTTGAACTATCTAATGAATGTACCAAAGTCGCTCCGTGATTCAACGCTTGAAGCGAAAATCCACCGGAATAACAAAAGGTATTTAATACTTTTTTACCTTTCGAGTATTCACCAAGAATGCGACGGTTAACGCGCTGATCGATAAAGAATCCAGTTTTTTGTCCAGTGATCCAATCGATGTTGTATTTCACCCCATTTTCTAACGCAACATGTGGTGTTTCACAACTACCGAAGAGGTAGGCGTCTGTCACATCTGTCCTTTTTGGTAAAGTATCGGTTGATTTCGAATAAATGGCAGTCAATTTCTTTCCAAAAGCGTTTTTCAATGCATTTGCAATCATCTCAACAGAAAAGTACATCCCGATGGAATGGCATTGAATGACCGCTACACCATTGTAAAAATCAATGACAAGTCCAGGAAGTTCATCTCCTTCACCGTGACATACACGAAAAATAGTGTTCTGTTTTGATAAAAGTCCAATATTCAAACGGGAATCTACTGCTTTTTTAATTTTGCGATCGAAAAAGGCTTGATCGATTTCCTCGTAGTCGAAACTCAAGATGCGCACTGAAATTGTTGCATGTTGATAATGTCCAATTCCTAAAAATTGGTCTTTGCGTGTCATCAGACACACTAGGTCCCCATCCTTTAAGGATTCAGTAGAAGATTCAATGGCACCTGAAAAAACCCAAGGATGTCTTCTCATCAATGATTGTTCTTTGCCTTTGCGGATGTGTAGTATAGGATATGTCATGGACGCAAAGTTACACAATCCGTTGTCAAACTTATGGAAGTATCACATGCTTCTGCATAGAAAATATGGAGTTTTGTAGGGTAAGTCCTATTTTCGACTTACTTTTGACGGAAATAAAGATGAAATATGTCAAATAAAAGAATTCTTAAGAGAAACATCAATGAGATGGTTTTTGATGTGGTAGAAGAGTGTTTTCACCACCAAATGTTGGATGAGTCAAAAGCTCCAGCAACAGAAAAATTAATTACAGAGGCAGCGACTTTTCAAGATGTTATTCTCGGCCGCATGCACAAAGCAAAAGGAAAAGCTGAATTTCGTGCAATCGTTGCAGAGGTTGAAGCAAAAGCCTTAACTTTTGTCGATGCACTTAACGCATTGAATAAATAATAAATGCCAAAGTTAGATTGGAAGCGCTTGCTCGCAGCATTTGGCGCATTTTCTTTTCTAATGGTTCTCATTACTACCGGCGCATCTGATTCCTATTGGAACGCAGTTGCGCTTGGTGGATTAATGATTTTCTTTTGGATATTTGAGGTGATATCCATTTACATAACAGCCTTATTCCCATTTATTTTTGCGATCCCACTTGGACTCCTGAACACAGCAGATCTGGCTGCCAGTTATGGAAATAACAACGTCTATCTATTTTTTGGTGGATTTGTACTTGCTCTAGGCTTGGAAAAATGGAAAGTACACGAACAAATTGCTCGTCGAATTATCAATGTTGTTGGTGATTCTAAACCTAGGATATTACTTGGATTCATTTTAAGCACGGGATTCCTCAGTATGTGGATTTCCAACACGGCCACCGCGCTGATGATGTTACCTATGGCAATTGCGATTATTCACGCCATGCCAGTCGCACATCAAAAATCAAAATTTTCATTATTACTGATGCTCAGTATTGCTTACGCATCGAGTATTGGTGGAGTAGGAACCCTTGTAGGCTCACCTCCAAACACACAAATGGCAGCCATTCTTCAAAAGAATTTTCACATTACTGTTAGCTTTTTCGATTGGATGAAAATCGGAATGCCTTTAGCGATTACCATGCTTTTGGTGATGTATGGTATTTTTTATTTCGCTCTTGGAAAGGAACGAAAGGAACTTCATGATGTGAATTTACCAAACGTCCCATGGACCAATGAACAACTAAGAGCACTAGCGATTTTTGGAATCGTGGTCATTTTATGGTCCTTCCGTGAATTAATTACTGCCACAACTGGTCTCAACTATGGTGATGAAAGCGCCGCGATATTGGGTGCGATTATGTTGTTTATTATACCAGGAAAGAGTGAGAAAAAACCACTATTAGATTGGAAAGACACCGAAAAATTGCCTTGGGGTATTTTATTATTATTTGGCGGTGGACTCGCACTTGCACAAATTTTTGAGAAAAATGGTGTCGTTGAATCTCTTACCAAAGTATTTCAGTCCTTTGAAAACATGTCTGTTCCAGCAATCGTTTTGTTAGTGGTTGTTATTTCAGTGTTTGCATCAGAAGTCATGTCCAATTTAGCCTTAGTGACCATCTTTGTTCCTGTTATTGCAAGCTTTGCTAAGGAATCAGGCTATGATATTTTCCAATTATGTATTTCTCTGACACTTGGAGCAAGTTTAGCGTTTATGATGCCGGTAGGCACGCCTCCAAATGCCATCGTTTTTTCATCTGGACACGTGAAAATCCATCAAATGGTCAAAATGGGTGTTGTTTTCAATCTAATTGGAATCGCATTAATTTCCTTGTTTGCCATCCTTTTTTTGTAATTCGAGAATATTTCTTATTTTAGATAACCTTAAAACTAAACCATGTTAACTGCTGAAAGACTTTTTGAAGTCCCTGACCATCAATTAAAAAATTATCCGAATTCAGCCATGTTTGTAACCAAAACTGCTGGAATTTGGGTGCCTATATCAACGAGCGATTTTATTGAACGCACCATGAATGTTGCACGTGGATTGATATCCATGGGTATACAAGCAGGTGATCGTGTGGCGGTGGCAAGTTCAAATAGATTGGAATGGAATATACTCGATATTGCTGTTCAAAAAACAGGAGCGATTTTAGTTCCATTGTATCCGAATATTTCAGAAAATGACTACCGTTTTATACTCAACGATTGTGCGGCGAAAATCTGCATCGTTTCAAATCAAGAATTAGCGGATAAAATTTCGAATATTCGTAAGGATGTGCCTAGTTTAGAGCATTTGTTTTCGTTTGACAAACTAGAATCTATTCCTCATTGGTCTTACATCGAAGAGCAGCGAACTCATACGGATGCAGAACTTGTTTTTGAGCGAATGAAACAAGTGAAAAATGAGGATTTAGTCACCATTATTTACACATCCGGTACTACTGGAAACCCCAAAGGGGTGATGCTTTCTCATCAAAATCTTTTATCTAACGTTGAAGCGTGTATTGAACCCATTCCAGCGGATAATCATTCACGTGTGTTGACATTTTTACCAATTTGTCACGTATATGAACGAATGTTGCATTACCTCTATATGTATTTGGGATGTTCTGTATACTTCGCGGAATCAATGGATACAATCGGAGATAATATCAAAGAGGTGAAACCCGATGTTTTCTCTGCTGTACCAAGATTAATCGAAAAAGTATTTGATAAAATCATGGCAAAAGGCGAGGAATTAAATGGTGTCAAAAAAGCATTGTTTTATTGGGCTTTAAACCTTGCTGAAAATTACGATAACGTAAATGCAACAGCAGTTTTTAAATTCAAATTAGGCATTGCGCGGAAATTAATTTTCTCTAAATGGCAAGAAGCATTGGGTGGAAATGTGAAAGCCATTGCATCTGGAAGTGCGGCGCTACAACCTCGTTTGGCTCGAATTTTCCTTGCTGCAGACATTCCCATCTTGGAGGGTTATGGTTTAACAGAAACATCGCCAGTTGTCACCGTGAATAATTTCGTTACAGGAATACGTATTGGGACCGTTGGTGCTTTGATTGAAGGTGTACAGGTTAAAATAGCCGGTGACGGAGAAATTTTAGTGAAAGGTCCAAATGTCATGATGGGTTATTATAATAATGAGGAGGCAACGAATGAAGTAATAGATAATGAAGGTTGGTTCCATACAGGTGATATTGGAGAATTTCAAGATGATAAATTTTTGAAAATAACCGATCGTAAAAAGGAAATATTCAAAACATCGGGTGGTAAATACATTGTGCCACAAGCGATGGAGAATCGTTTCAAAGAATCGCGTTTTATCGAGCAAATTATGGTGATAGGAGAGGGGGAGAAGTTTCCCGCTGCTTTTGTTGTGCCTAATTTTGCCTTCGCAAAGGAATGGGCGCACCGTCACGGACTACATTTCGAATCCATGAGTAATGAAGAAATCATTAAACAAACAGCGTTTATTGATCGAATGGATCAAGAGATTGCCGAAATAAATCAAGTGTTTGGTAATTGGGAGCAAGTGAAGAAAATTGCGTTGCTGCCTACTGAATTTACCATTGATGGCGGAGAATTGACACCAACGCTTAAATTAAAGAGAAAAAAGATCCTGGAGAAATACCAAGAGGGATATCAGAAAATATTCAGTTAATAAAAAAGGCCATCGTTAGATGGCCTTTTTTATTCCAAAGAAATGGATTAGTTTGCTTTTTTAGAACAACAAGATGATTGTTGTGTAGTTGAACAAGACTTACCTTGTTGAGAAGAACAACAAGAACCTTTTTTCTTTTTCTTTTTTTTCTTATCGTCGTCTTTTTTGACAACCTCAGTTCCAGTTACTGCAGCATACGTAGAAGTCGCCATTGACCCAGCGTAAGTGAATAAAGCTAATGCTAAAAATACTTTTTTCATGATGTTTGATTTTATAAGGTAAATATACAAATTAATTAAGTTTTCCAATGCGTGTCAATTTTGCTTTGACAACATCACCAATGGCTACATCAATTTTTGTGCCTAAAGGTAGGTATAAGTCTATTCTCGACCCAAATTTAATAAATCCAAATTCTGATCCCATGTCTACAAATTGTCCTTCTGTAGGATAATAACAAATCCTTCTAGCTACAGCACCGGCAACTTGACGGAATAACACTTCTTTTCCTGATTCATGTTCAACAACAAGTGTGCTACGTTCATTATCCGTACTGCTTTTTGGATGCCATGCAACGAGGAATAACCCGGGATGGTATTTAACGTATTTCACCATTCCTTTTATCGGATGATAATTAGCGTGTACATTCAATGGTGACATGAAAATGGACACTTGAATACGACGATCTTTGAAATATTCAGTTTCAGTTGTCTCTTCGATTACGACCACTTTTCCATCTGCTGGACACATTATGTCGGTGGATCCTCCAACACATGTTCGGTTAGGAACACGAAAGAATTGAACGACCAATCCGAGTAGAACAAGGAAGCCAACTTGCAAGATCCAATAAATAATCGGACAGCATTCACTCAAAAAATAATGTATTATCCCACTCAATAAAACGGTGAAGATTAAACTCCACAACATGATATTTTTACCTTCTCTGTGTAATGTCATAGTTTACCAAAATAAATAAATCATCGACCAACAATAAAAAAACGGAATCGCAAACAGCGCCGCATCGAATCGATCTAATATGCCTCCATGTCCGGGAAGGATGGTGCCTGAATCCTTAATATTTAAACTTCGTTTGAAAAGTGATTCAAGTAAATCTCCAAAAATGGCACAAGGTGCAATAATGATTGCAGATACTACCCAAAACAATGTTTCTCCTTCATTAATGTAAGTCCCGATTATGTATCCTAAAATCAAGGTAAAAATCACACCTCCAACAGTTCCTTCCCACGTTTTCTTGGGTGAGATACGCTCAAAAAGTTTGTGTTTCCCAAATAGTCGACCACTGAAATAAGCAAAGGAATCATTCGTCCAAATTAATAAGAACATCCCTACTACATGTGGCAGGTAGGATGTGTTTCTTAAACTTAAATCAATGCTCAAATAAAAGGGAATAACAACATAGATGATACCAAAAACTAACACGGAAATGTTGATTAATGGATGCTCCTTTTTTGCCCAAAGCTCATTTAAAATCAAGGTAAAAAATAGTGGAAAAAGAATGGTGATCACAATGATGGGAAGATTGGCCAAACTTAAACCAATGAGAAGAACATAGATGAAACAGCCAATAAAAATCCCAATTTCTGAACTTACTTGAACAACGGGATGGTTTTTAAACAAACGGTAAAATTCAGCAAGTCCAATCACCATAAAAACGGAAAAAACAGCCATCTGCGCATATGGATGCCAAAGAATGGAACCAATGACAACAGCGCCAAAGATTGCTCCAGTAATGCTTCTTAATGCTAAATTACCTAAAGGCATCGCCTAATTGTTTTTTCGCTTCGTTTTCAAACTCCGAAGTTACATATATTTCAAAACTACCGAAATCGTTAAACATCGAATCCATAGTATTCCTTTCTTGAAATGGAATCTCCAAGTCGGATAATATGAGCTTCGCTTGAACGAAGGAATATTGCTCACGTGTTTTGAAAACGAGTATTCTTTCCAAACTATTTTGCCTCCGTTTCTTCGCTATTATTTTCTTTAGGCTCTTCCGTTCCTTCCTCAACAGAAGAATCACTCGTTGCTTTATTTTCCGCTTCTGTAGATTCCTCGGTAATAACTTCTGTTCTATCAGATGTATTTTCGATGATTACCTTCTCCTCAACTAGTTCGTCGCTTTCCCATTGACGTTTACCGAAAATACGTTCTAAGTCCTCTTTAAAGATAACTTCTGTTGCCAATAACTGTTCGGCTAATTCAGTTAATTGAGCTTGATTTTCAGTGAGTATTTGAAGTGCACGTTGGTACTGACTTTCTACCAATTTAGAAACTTCTTCGTCAATGATTCGAGCAGTATCTTCAGAATACGGTTTAGTGAAGGAATCCCTACCTTGTGAATCGTAGAAGGAAATGTTTCCAACACGTTCGTTTAAACCATAAATCGAAACCATTGCATAGGCTTGTTTGGTAACTTTCTCCAAGTCACTCAGTGCTCCTGTGCTAATTTTTCCAAAAGCCAACTGCTCTGCTGCACGTCCACCTAAAGCTGAACACATTTGATCTAAAATTTGCTCCGTTGTAGTAATACTGCGCTCTTCGGGTAAATACCAAGCTGCTCCTAATGATTGTCCACGAGGAACAATGGTTACTTTTACAAGTGGATGTGCATACTGTAACATCCAAGAGATGGTCGCATGTCCTGCTTCATGGAAAGCAATGGCTTTTTTCTCAACTTTTGTGATGATTTTGTTTTTCTTCTCGAGTCCACCAACGATGCGATCAACTGCATCTAAGAAATCTTGTTTTTCAACATGCTTCTTGTTGTGTCGAGCCGCAATTAACGCAGCTTCATTACACAAATTAGCGATGTCTGCTCCAGAGAATCCTGGTGTTTGTTTTGACAAAAAGTCGATATCTAACCCTTCCACTAATTTCAATGGTTTTAAGTGAACTTGGAAGATTTCTTTACGCTCATTTAAATCAGGCATATCAACATAAATCTGACGATCAAAACGCCCTGCACGCATCAACGCAGCGTCCAAAACATCGGCACGGTTGGTTGCAGCTAAAATGATCACTCCAGAATTCGTTCCAAATCCATCCATTTCTGTCAATAACTGATTCAAGGTGTTTTCACGCTCATCATTGGAGTTAAATCCATTGTTTTTACCACGGGCACGTCCAATCGCATCAATCTCATCGATAAAGATAATGGAAGGCGCTTTTTCTTTCGCTTGACGGAATAAATCACGCACTCTAGAAGCTCCAACACCTACGAACATCTCTACGAAATCAGAACCAGATAAAGAAAAGAATGGAACTTTCGCTTCACCAGCTACTGCCTTCGCTAAAAGGGTTTTTCCGGTTCCCGGAGGACCAACGAGTAATGCTCCTTTGGGAATTTTCGCTCCTAATTCTGTATATTTTTTTGGGTTTTTTAAGAATTCAACGATTTCAACAATCTCTTCTTTTGCCCCAACTAATCCTGCTACGTCTTTGAACGTAACATTCGTAGATTTTCCTTTTTCGTACACTTGAGCACGAGATTTTCCAATGTTGAAGATTTGACCTCCGCCGCCTCCAGCTCCACCACCACCTGACATGCGTCTCATCACGAACATCCAGATAATTATGATCAATACAAATGGCAAAAGGTATCCGAGAATATCGCCAAGATAATTTACTTCCGTATCGTTTTGATAATCATGGTATCCGCGGTCGTCAAGTGCTTTTTCAAAATTCGTTGGACTACCAATGTTTTCAAGTTCAAACGTAACTTCTGTCGCTTTTCCTTTACGTGCCTTCAGCATCTTTTTCATTTTAGGAAAATCAAGTTTATTTGTTTGGTTGACATAAGCCACCCCTTGATTTTTTAATTGAAATTCTGCCTTAGATTGATTAATGATTTTTACATTTTTCACCCCTTTGTTATCCACCAATTCCATTAATGTCTCTTTGTACTTGATGGTGGCAGAAGGACTTGAATTCATGAAAATATTGAATGAAATCAATGCAATCCCTAATGCCCCGTAGATCCAATAAATGGAAAATGGACTTTTCTTTTTTTCTTCTGACATAGCTAATTTCTAGTTTAAATTTGGGATGTCTGTGCGAACAGCATCCGACCATAAGTCCTCGATCTCAAAAAACGATCGAGCATCTTTGTAAAAAATGTGTCCAACTACATTGATGTAGTCCAATAGAACCCATTCACTATTTGTTTTACCTTCAATGTGCCAAGGTTTTTCTTTTAACTCTTTTCTCGTGAAACGTGTCACGGCATTTGAAATACCATCCACATGCGTACTAGACTCTCCACTACAAATAACGAAAAAATCGCATACTGCACTGGGTAAGTGTCTCAGATCCAGCACCGAAATGTCTTTCGCTTTGTTCTCTTGCATTCCTTCAACAATAGCTTGACACAATTGTTCTGATTCTGTAATTCCTGTCTTTTTTCGCATTTCAAATATTTAATACAAAACTACGTGATAAATTTTAATTTTACTGCTCCTTAAAAGCTGATATGATACCGATTGGAAAAGAAATTTACCACCTTGATTCCGTAGACTCTACTAACAATTTTGCTGCCAAATTAATTAACGACCAAATTTGTCAAAATGGTGCGGTAATTATGGCAGATGTACAAACGGCTGGAAAGGGTCAAATGGGAAATGCTTGGGAATCAGCTCCTGCAGCTAATCTTCTTTGTTCCTTCGTATGGAAGCCCGACAATCTGTCAGTAACCGATCAAAGTAAAATCAGTTGGATGCTTTGTTTAGCGATTCATAAATTGCTTCTGCGTTTCGGAATAGATTCTTCTGTTAAATGGCCTAATGATGTATATGTAGGATCTCAAAAAATAGCCGGTATCCTTATTGAAAATCAAATCGAAGGAAATCGCATTTCGTGGGTGATTGCTGGAATCGGATTAAACGTAAACCAAAGTCACTTCGAAACACCAAATGCAACGAGTGTCAAATTGCAGATAAACACGGAAATCCGTGTAAAAACAGTCTTAAGTGAGTTAACGGATATTTTAAACGGTTATTTGCTCCATTGGACTTCTGTTGAATCAACTTTGAAATCAGATTTTGAGTCCTTGATGTATCTAAAAGATGTAAACGCCTTGTATGCCGATGCAAACGGGGAATTCGAAGGTAAAATAGCAGGTGTGCAAGATGATGGACGCTTGTTTGTTCAGGTACAAAACGAGATTCGCTGTTATTCGTTAAAAGAAATTCAGTTTTGTTCGAAATGAGCTTTCAGTTGAATACTCATTTGTTCAAACAGTGATTTTAATGGTTTTTCAATGAGTACTTTCATAAATCCATTTACTTGCCCATCAAAAGTGACTTGACCGATACAAGATTCCCCTTCATTTTGAAGTGAAATCGATAAAGAAAAAGAAAATGGACTGCCTGCTCCAGAACGATAGCGAACGATTTGATCATTCTGTTCATCAAAAAGAAGATTAATCAAAATACCACCTTGCGCTTTGAAAGAACATTGTTCGGAAGTTGCTTGAAATTCAGAAATCTTATCTTGAGGCAGCAAAAAAGAAATGTTTTGCGCGTCAGAGAGAAATGCACGAACGGATGTAATACTCGCTTGGACAGAAACCGAAGTGCTTTGAATGACCATTAGAATTCTATTGATTCCATGTATTTGGGTTCTCGCGCCACTCATGAAGTGTTGCTAAATCTCCGTCATTAATGTAGTTTGTTTTAACTGCAACGTCAATTAATGTAGCGTAATCCGTGATGGTTTCAAATGGACATCCAACCTCCTTGAATGATTGTTCTGCTTGAGAAAAACCATACGTAAACGTGGCTAGTAAACCTTTAACTTGAAGCCCACCTTGACGCAATGCTTCAACAGCTTTTAAACTACTTCCGCCAGTGGAAATCAAATCCTCGATAACAACTACTTTTTGGCCAGCTTCATATGCACCTTCGATTAAATTCTCCATTCCATGTCCTTTCGCTGCTGCGCGAACATAAATGAATGGTAATCCAAGTTCTTGAGCGACTAACGCACCTTGAGCAATTCCTCCTGTGGCAACACCAGCGATAACATCTGGTTTTCCGTATAAATCTAATACGAGTTGAGCATAAGCTTGACGTATGTGTGTACGTACTTCGGGAAAGCTTAACGTTACTCGGTTATCACAGTAAATAGGAGACTTCCAGCCTGAAGCCCATGTGAAAGGTTTATTTGGTTGTAAACGAACAGCTTTCGTTTTCAATAATAATTCTGCTACCTTTAGCGCTTGTTCTTGATTTGATGCCATGCCGCAAAAATATAAAGTTTTCATGGATAAGCAGGTAATTCATTTTACTTCTAATCCATTATCTAATGTTGATATCGTTGAAAATGCGATGCCCTTGAATATTTTAAGCCTGAAAGAAATGTTTAAAAATCAAGAAATACAAGCTGTAAATACGCATCCTAAGTCAGAGTTAAAATCGTTTTTTAAAATGTTTAACAAGCTAAAAACCGCAGGTGGACTTGTTTTTCATCCTTCAAGTGCTTCTTATTTATGGATTAAGCGATTAGGAGTTTGGGATCTACCTAAAGGAAAAATTGAATTGGGAGAAAGCTCAAAAGACGCTGCTATTCGCGAGATTTTGGAGGAGTGTGGTTTAAGCGGAAAACTTGAATTAAAACACCGAATTTGCTCAACATATCACGTATACGAGTTCAAAAACAAATCCATTTTAAAGAAAAATAATTGGTATTATTTAGAATATGAAGGTGATTTAGGAACGAAACCGCAAGTCGAAGAAAGCATTACAGAAGTTCAATGGATTAAGAAAGAAAACTTCCATAATTGCTTAGAGCAAACGTATCCATCCATTCGAGAAGTGATTGACCATGCTTTTGAATCCTAATTTTATGTTAAATTTGATTTCTGAACAAAAATTCACGTTACCATTGTAAAATAAAAAATTAAAACCATGAAATACGCTTTACTTACTTTCGCTTTTCTTTTTGTTGGATTTGCTCAAGCTCAAAAAGAAACAAAACCAACAAATGGCTTAAAATTTACAACCTTAGAAATCGTTCGCGAAAACATTCCATATGATTCGAAAGACATGTTTGTCTTTGATTTCAAAAACATTTCAAAAAAATCCATCACTGTGAGCAATGTTCAAACAAGTTGTGGATGCACTGCTGCCGAAAAACCAACTGAACCAATTAAAAAAGGTAAAAAAGGCTCAATTAAAGTGACATACGACACAAAAAGAGTAGGTGCTTTCACAAAAACAATTACTGTATTTTCTGATGGAGGCGAGCCAATTGTTTTAACGATTAAAGGTTCTGTTCTTACACCTTCTGACTCTCCCACGACAAACTAGTCAAGCTTTTCTATCTTTTTCTGGATTGCTCTGCTGAGATAATTGTTATCTTTGCAGCAAAGATTGTGTCATGGAATTAGGGAAAACGTACGAGCCGCAAAAAGCGGAGGATAAATGGTATAAACATTGGTTAGAGAAGGGATATTTTCATTCAGTCCCTGACCATCGTGAGCCGTATACAATCGTAATCCCACCACCAAATGTTACAGGTGTCCTGCACATGGGGCACATGTTAAATAATACCATTCAAGATGTGCTTGTTCGAAGAGCAAGGATGCTTGGTAAAAATGCTTGCTGGGTTCCCGGAACAGACCATGCCTCTATCGCAACAGAAGCAAAAGTTGTGCAGAAACTTCGTCAAGAAGGAATAAAAAAATCAGATTTAACGAGAGAAGAGTTTCTTTCCCATGCCTTCGAATGGAAAGATAAACACGGCGGAATTATTCTAGAACAGTTAAAGAAATTAGGTGCTTCTTGTGATTGGGAACGCACACATTTCACGATGGATAAAGAGTATTCTGAGTCGGTTATTCATGTGTTTTTAGATTTGTATGCGAAAGGAAAAATTTACCGTGGTGTTCGCATGGTGAATTGGGATCCTGAGGCACTTACGGCAGTTTCAGACGAGGAAGTAAATTACAAAGAAGTCAATTCACGGCTTTTTTATGTCCGTTACAAAATTACCGGAACGACAGATGAATGGGTAACAATCGCAACTACACGTCCGGAAACGATCTTGGGTGACACAGCAATTTGTGTGAATCCAACTGATGAACGCTATAAAAAATTAATTGGAAAGCATGTTTCGGTTCCAATCATTAATCGCGAAATTCCAATTATAGCAGATGATTATGTAGACAAAGATTTTGGGACAGGATGTTTAAAAGTGACTCCTGCACATGATACAAATGACTACGAATTAGGAAGAAAATACAACTTGCCTTCCATTGACTTATTTAATGACAACGGAACATTAAACGAGCATGGTGCACATTATGCCGGGAAAGATCGTTTTGAAGTCCGCAAGGAGATTGAAAAAGAATTAGATGAAAAAGGGTATTTAGTTAAAACCGAAGACATCATCAATAAAGTTGGATTCTCTGAACGCACAAATGCGGTAATTGAGCCCAAATTATCGATGCAATGGTTCGTTTCCATGAAGGAATTGGCGCAACCTGCATTGGATAATGTCATGAACGGAAACATTCAATTTCATCCGGATAAATTCAAAAATACCTACCGTCACTGGATGGAAAATGTGAAGGATTGGTGTATTTCTCGTCAACTTTGGTGGGGACACAGAATCCCAGCTTGGTATTTCGGTAACCGTCCAGATGATTTCGTGGTAGCGAAAACGAAGGAGGAAGCACTTATGCTTGCGCGTGAAAAAGCAGGAAGAGAAATTCTCGAATCTGAATTGAATCAGGATGAAGATGTACTCGACACTTGGTTTTCAAGTTGGTTGTGGCCGATTTCTGTCTTTAACGGTTTGACCCAACCTGAAAATGAAGAAATAAAGTATTATTACCCAACAAATGATTTAGTGACAGCACCAGAAATCATGTTTTTCTGGGTCGCGCGTATGGTGATTGCTGGATATGAATACTTAGGAGATTTACCGTTTAAGAATGTGTATTACACAGGAATAGTTCGCGATAAACTTGGACGTAAAATGTCGAAATCCCTAGGGAATTCCCCTGATCCAATTGAATTAATTGAGAAATTCGGTGCAGATGGTGTAAGGGTTGGAATTTTAATTTCCTCTCCTGCGGGTAATGACCTTCCATTTGATTCTTCACAATGCGAACAAGGAAGAAATTTCACCAATAAAGTGTGGAATGCCTATCGCTTGGTTTCTGCATGGGAAGTGAAGGATATTGAGCAACCTCTTTCTTCGAAAGTTGCCATCAAATGGTTTGAAAGCCGTTTCCAAAAAGTATTGATTGAAATCAATGATCAATTCGATAAATTCAGGATTTCAGACGCCCTAATGGCGATTTATAAGTTGGTTTGGGATGATTTCTGCTCATGGTATTTAGAAATGATTAAACCAGGATACGAACAACCGATTGATCGTCAAACGTTGGAGAAAACAACTTTTTTCTTTGAAGAATTATTAAAAGTCATGCATCCATTTACACCATTTGTTTCGGAAGAGTTATGGCATGCATTAAACGAACGTAAGGATGGCGAAGATATCGTTATAGCAGAATGGCCAAAAGTGAAGGAGATTGATGAGCAAGTATTAATCGGATTTGAAAAGGCCGAAAAAATCATTTCTCATATCCGAACAATTCGAAAAAATAACAATATCGCGAACAAGGTAAAGTTAGAAATGTATGTTCGAGCTGATGTTAACACACAAACAGATTTTGATGCAGTAATTTCAAAAATGGGCAACCTTTCTGTTTTTGAATATGTTGCAGACAAAATTCAACAAGCAAATTCTTTCATCGTAGAAGGTGTTGAGTACTTTATCCCATTTGGTGATACTGTTGATGTAGATGCAGAAATCAAGAAAATGGAGGAGGAGTTAGGATACACTAAAGGATTCTTGAAAAGCGTACAAGGAAAATTATCTAACGAACGCTTTGTTGCAGGAGCGCCAGCGCAAGTATTGGAGTTAGAGCGTAAAAAAGAAGCAGATGCGCTTGGTAAAATTCAATTGATAGAAGAGAAGTTGATATCTCTGAAGGGTTAGGATTAGATAAATCTAAAATCGACGCGCCTATTTTTTTGTTTGCCTGCATCGGTGTCATTTTTGCCGGCAGGTTCTTTTTCCCCTTTAAAGTCAATTTCCACCCGAGAAGGAGGTAGTCCATGTGTTTCGAAAAAATACACTAATGCTGCTGCCCTTCGTTTGGATAAGTCAATGTTGTAAGCATCTGAACCATCTGAGTCCGTATGTCCAGTAATGAGTATCCGCAAGTCCGAATGACTTTTTACCATGCGTATCATTTCAATTAAATATGCTTCATATTGCGCTAGGATAATGTCCTTGTCGTAATCGAAATAAATGGGTTCAAATTTAAAGGCCTTCAATTCTTCTTTGCGTTTTTCTGGAGAGGACAAGCCATCTTTTAGGTCTTGTTGAAATTTCGCCAATTGGTTGATGGGTAGAATATTAGGAGTGTTTTCTAAAATATTAAAGGACGCTCTATAAAGTGTTAAGGTTGACTTCCCGACCTTACTCTTGCCTAGTAAGTAGTCTTTTTTTTCATCGTATTCGAAGATAAATTGTTGTTTGTCAGCAATAAGTGCATTTTTTGTTTTATGTACGATGGTAACTTCATTGATTTCAATAAGCTTATTCTCAAGTACTTTACCATTGATGGAATATATGTAATACTGACTAGCAACTCCATCTTCATGTCGAATTTTCCCATCAATCATTCCTTTCACGATATTCAACTCTAGGTAAAACCATGTGGCAGAAGAGTTTGTAGGATTTAATGAGTCGACCATTGAGCAAATTCCTTGCCATGTCCCAGATACCTTTTGTCCGATGGACCAATTGGTCATTAAAAGGAAAATAAGCGTAAAGATGGTTTTCATTCTTTTTTATTCGTAAAAAATCAAAAAATGTTCCACAAATTTGAACTATCTATCAGTTGAGCTGTTTTAAATAAAACATTGTTTATGAAAATCCTTTTTTTACTCATTTCAATCATTACCCTAATGAATCCCTCAGAAAAAGAAAACATCTATCAATTTAAGGTGAAAGACATACACGGTGAGTCCTTTGATTTCGCCAATTTAAAAGGGAAAAAAATCATGATCGTCAATACGGCTTCAAAATGTGGTTTGACACCTCAATATGAAAAGTTAGAAGCTTTATATGAAAAATACAAAGGAAAAAACTTTGTGATTGTTGGATTTCCAGCAAATGATTTTATGTCACAGGAGCCTGGGTCAAATGAAGAAATTGAAAGTTTCTGCAAAATGAACTATGGAGTGAGCTTCCCTATGATGTCAAAGATTTCTGTTAAAGGAAAAGACATGCATCCGGTTTATCATTTTTTAACTGAAAAAACAAAAAATGGATTGGAAGACAACAAGGTAGAGTGGAATTTTCAAAAGTATTTGATTGATGAAAATGGGCACCTTTCGAAGGTCATTTCTCCAAGAGTTCAGCCAGATGATGAGTCCATTACATCATGGATCGAAAAATAGTTGAAACGGTTGAAATTTTGTTGATAAGTTAAGCTTTTCAAAACCTTTTAAACACTGCTAAAAGCCCTGATTTTTCTTATTTTTGTTAGACTTGAAAAAAGTGATAAAACGAAATAAAAAGAGATATGGCTGAAGAAGAAAGAAGGGATAATTATTCTGCTGATAATATTCAGGTATTAGAAGGATTAGAAGCGGTGCGTAAGCGTCCCGCAATGTACATCGGAGATGTTGGCGTGAAGGGATTACACCATTTGGTTTATGAGGTGGTTGATAACTCAATTGATGAAGCGTTAGCTGGACATTGTGATAAAATCGATGTTTTTATTAACGAAGATAATTCCATTACTGTTGTAGATAATGGACGTGGTATTCCGACTGCCATGCACACGAAAGAGAAAAAATCTGCTCTCGAAGTTGTTATGACGGTTCTCCATGCAGGTGGTAAATTCGACAAGGATACATATAAGGTTTCTGGTGGACTTCACGGAGTTGGGGTTTCTTGTGTAAATGCGCTATCAATTGCCTTGAAAGCGACAGTTCGTCGCGAAGGAAAAGTATTTCAACAAGAATATTCTATTGGTAAACCATTATACGATGTTAAAGTTGTAGGTGAGTCGACTGAAACGGGAACAGAAGTTACCTTTAAACCAGATGGAACAATATTCGACTCCACAGAATATAATTTTGATACACTTGCTGCAAGAATGCGTGAATTAGCATTCTTGAATAAAGGCATTACGATTTCTTTAACGGATAACCGTGTAACAGATGACGAAGGAAATCATCCAACCACGATGTATCATTCAGAGGGTGGATTAAAGGAATTTGCTCAATACTTGGATCGAAACCGTGAAGCATTGATTTCTGACGTGATTTACTTCGAAGGTGAACGTGAAAATATTCCAGTTGAAGTTGCTTTGACCTACAATACGTCCTACACGGAGAATATTCAGGCCTACGTAAATAACATCAACACGCATGAAGGAGGAACGCACTTATCTGGTTTCCGCAGAGGTTTAACAAATACCTTGAAGAAATACGCTACGGACTCAGGTATGTTAGCGAAAGAGAAAATTGAAATTGATGGTGATGACTTCCGTGAAGGATTGACAGCAGTTGTTTCAGTGAAAGTTCAAGAGCCACAATTCGAAGGACAAACAAAAACAAAATTGGGTAACCGTGAAGTAACTGCACCTGTGAGTCAGGCTGTTTCTGAAATGCTATCTGCCTACTTAGAGGAACATCCAGCGGAAGCTAAATTGATTGTTGAGAAAGTAATTCTTGCTGCTAGAGCGCGTCATGCTGCTAGAAAAGCACGTGAGATGGTTCAACGTAAAAACGTTCTTTCTGGATCAGGATTACCAGGTAAATTGGCTGACTGTTCTGAAAAAGATCCTGCTTCTTGTGAAATTTACTTTGTCGAGGGAGATTCGGCGGGTGGAACTGCAAAACAAGGGCGTGACCGTCACTTTCAAGCGATTATGCCACTCAGAGGGAAAATCCTTAACGTGGAAAAAGCAATGCAATATAAAATCTTCGAAAATGAAGAGATTAAAAACATTTATACTGCACTTGGTGTAAGAATTGGTACCGAAGAAGATTCAAAAGCGCTTAACTTAGAAAAACTTCGCTACCACAAAATCATCATCATGTGTGATGCCGATGTCGATGGTTCTCACATTGAGACCCTAATTTTAACATTCTTCTTCCGTTATATGAAGGAGTTGATTGAAAATGGATACATCTATATTGCAACTCCTCCATTGTACCAAGTGAAAAAAGGCACAAAATCTGAGTACGCTTGGAACGAAGACCAACGTGACCGTTTAATAAGTGATTTGAAAGGTGGCGGTTCTGAATCTTCTGTGAACGTTCAACGTTACAAAGGACTTGGAGAGATGAATGCGGAACAACTTTGGGAAACAACCATGAATCCAGAAAGTAGAACACTTCGTCAAGTAACTATTGATAATGCTGCAGAGTGTGATCAAATTTTCTCCATGTTAATGGGTGATGATGTCCCACCTCGTAGAGAATTTATCGAAAAAAACGCGAAATATGCGAAAATTGACGCTTAAAATGCATTTTAACTATAATAAGCCAGTATTCACCTTTTTGGTGGTATTGGCTTTTTTTGTGTCTTATGGTTTCTTTTACAAAACAACCAATAGTGCGAAAGCACTCCCATTGGAAACACCACGTTTACAAGAGGGAGAAACTTATTTACACCATTTAGCGTACGGTTTTGTCTATAATGAAACGCATGAACAAGCCAAATGGATTGCCTATTGCTTAACAAAAAAAGAAGCATCAGGAATCATTGAGCGATCGGATAATTTTGAGGAGGATCCATTGGTTAAATCAGGTACCGCTACGGATGGGGATTATGCGAAAAGCGGATACGACCGTGGACATTTAGCTCCGGCAGCAGATATGCGTTGGTCCATTCAAAGTATGGAGGAGTCGTTTTATTATAGTAATATGAGTCCTCAGCTGCCTGCGTT
The DNA here is from genome assembly GCA_947461635.1 of Flavobacteriales bacterium. Taxonomy (GTDB): domain Bacteria; phylum Bacteroidota; class Bacteroidia; order Flavobacteriales_D; family Crocinitomicaceae; genus UBA952. The sequence continues at coordinate 51,650 of CANHMH010000002.1, forward strand.
TAATCGTGGGATTTGGAAGAAACTTGAAGAGAAAGTCCGCGATTGGGCGGTTGCCCTTGATTCCATTTTAATTGTTACCGGACCTATTTTAAGCCCAAATTTACCCACAATTGGTGCGAATAAAGTGAGCATACCCGCTTATTATTTCAAGGCTGTTGTTGATTTCAAAGGACCAAAATCTAAAGGAATTGCTTTTGTATTTCCGAATCAAGGTTCGAAACTTCCATTGATGGAGTTTGCTATCTCTATAAACGAATTAGAGAAGTTAACGAACATCGATTTCTTTTATCAAATAGAAGATAAATTAGAGAGTACTGTAGAATCAACAGTTTGCAAAACGTGTTGGCCATAAAAAAAACCGCCTTTTGAGCGGTTTTAATTTGATTTACAAGACTTGTTAATGAATCAAGCCTTCATATGTTGTAGCGTCTAACAATTGCTCGTACTGTGATGTATCTGACAATTTTACCTTAATCATCCAACCTTCTCCATACGGATCAGAGTTAACCAATTCCGGGTTTCCTTCCAATGCCTCATTGAATTCAAGAATTTCGCCGCTTACGGGCATAAATAAATCCGAAACTGTTTTAACCGCTTCAACACTTCCGAAAACTTCTTCTTGGTTAAGTGTTTCACCGATAGTTTCGATTTCAACGTAAACAATATCACCTAATTCACTTTGTGCAAATTCTGTAATTCCTACAATGGCAACATCTCCTTCGATTTTTACCCATTCGTGGTCTTTTGTGTACTTTAATTCAGCTGGAATATTCATGTCAATTTTGATTTGTACAAATGTAGCAATTTTGTTCATTTGTTTCAAGCCTTTGGGAAAGACTTTATAATTACCTTTGCACCATGACTATTGATCAGTATAAAGACTTATTGAAGCGCGTTGAAGGCATTCAAAATTACTTGA
>CANHMH010000003.1 GCA_947461635.1 Flavobacteriales bacterium
AGCTAAATTACGAAATTTCAGGAAACCAAAAATACTGGTCAAACATGCCTAAAACGATTGTGACCGTTTGTTGGAATTGTTGTAATTTTAAGCTTCAAATTCGATTTAAGTTCCTTATGAAAAAAACGATTCTATTCTTTGGATTACTTACCACCATTGGTATTTTTGCTCAAAAAAAATCTACAATTACGGAGGTTGTAAAACCCCCGTTCGATGCTGGCACAGTTGGCGCTTTGTCGTTTCGTATGGTTGGACCAGCCTTAACCTCTGGACGTGTAATTGACATTGCTGTTCATCCAACAAATAAAGACATGTGGTACGTAGCTGCTGCATGTGGAGGTGTATGGACAACCAACAATCATGGAATTACCTTTTCCCCCATTTTTGATGGATATGGTTCTTATTCGATTGCTTGTGTTGAACTTGCGCCATCCAATCCAAATACCGTTTGGGTAGGAACAGGAGAAAATAACAATCAACGTTCGGTTGCATATGGTGACGGAGTATATAAATCCTTGGATGGTGGAAAATCATTTACCAATATGGGTTTAAAAACTTCGGAGCACATTGGAAATATCATCATTCATCCAACGGATGAAAATACCGTTTGGGTAGCTGCTTACGGTCCACTCTGGAGCGGTGGGGGTGAACGTGGAGTATACAAAACGACTGATGGAGGAAAAACGTGGACAAGAACCTTGTTTGTTTCCGATAACACGGGGATTTCAGAAATTGCTATCGATCCTTCGAATCCAAATATTCTATATGCTTCAGCTCACCAACGCAGACGTCACGAATGGACATACATTGGTGGTGGGCCAGAATCTACAGCTTACAAATCCACGGATGGAGGAATGACATGGCGTCCAATTATAGCGGGATTACCAAAAGGAGACATGGGGAGAATTGGACTTGCCGTTTCACCGGTTGATCCAAACTATGTTTATGCAATTGTAGAGGCGCGTTATGGTAAAGCGGGTGTTTACCGTTCAACAAATAAAGGAGAAAATTGGAGCAAACAAAGTGATTTCAATACAAGTGGAAATTATTACCAAGAAATCATGTGTGATCCATCCAATAAAAATAAAGTATTCGCAATGGATACCTACATGCATCATACAGAAGATGGTGGAAAAACATTCAAAGCAACAGGGGAAACCAACAAGCACGTGGATAACCATGCGATTTGGATTGACCCTAGCAACACAGACCATTGGCTTGTCGGCTGCGATGGTGGATTATACGAAACGTATACACATGCAAAGGAATGGAAATACTACGCGAATTTGCCGATTATTCAATTCTATAAAGCTGTAACTGACAATGCGACTCCGTTTTACAATATTTACGGGGGAACGCAAGATAATAATTCCATGGGTGGCCCTGCAGCAACAAACAATGCAGCCGGAATTCTGAATTCAGATTGGTTCATTACCAATGGTGGTGATGGATTCGAATCCGCAACAGATTGGTCAAATCCTAACATTACCTATGCACAGGCGCAATACGGTTGGATCGTACGTTATGACCGTGCTTCAGGTGAAAAAGTTCCAATTCAACCAATGTCAGGGAAAGGAGAGCCTGCTTATCGTTGGAACTGGGATGCACCGTTAATTGTTTCTTCTCACGATGCATCTACCTTGTATTTTGCTGCTAATAAATTATTCAAATCCACGAATCGAGGTGATGACTGGCAAACGATTTCTCCAGATTTAACGCAGCAAATTGACCGCAATGAAATCGAAGTGATGGACCAAGTATGGACGATTGATGCGGTGATGAAAAATGCATCAACTACGATTTACGGGAACGTTGTTGCGTTAGATGAGTCACCGAAGAAAAAAGGATTATTGTACGTAGGAACAGATGATGGACTCATTCAAGTGTCGGAAAATGATGGTCAAACATGGAGTAAATACGCAACATTCCCAGGTGTGCCGGTTAACGCTCGTGTGAACATGCTAACAGCCTCTTTACATGACGAAAACACCGTCTATGCTGTATTTAACCCGCAACGCTCAGGAGACTTTAAACCATATGTTTTGCGTTCACCAGATAAAGGGAAAACGTGGGTAAATATCACCGCAAATCTACCTGTAAGAGGTAATTCATATTGCGTGAAGCAAGATCATGTCGATCCAAATTTATTGTTTGTTGGAACGGAGTTTGGCGCATTTTTCACCAATGATGGTGGCTTAAATTGGACGAAATTAGCAGGATTGCCGACAATCGCCGTGTATGACTTGGATATTCAAAAACGTGAAAACGATTTGGTTGCAGCGACATTTGGACGTGGGTTCTATGTTCTGGATAACTACACTCCTTTGCGTTCGTTGTCTAAAGTGAATTTGGACAAGAAAGCATATTTATTCCCGGTGAAAGATGCACTTTCTTACGTGCCAGCTGATCCACTCGGACTCGACGGAACAGGATTCCAAGGACACAACATGTGGGCTTCGGAGAATCCATCGTTTGGTGCGGTATTTACACTTTATGTCAAGGATGAATACAAAACATTGAAGGATTCACGTCAGGAAAAAGAACAAGCGTTAGAGAAAGATAAAAAGGATGTTGTTTATCCGACCTTTGATGAATTACGTAAGGAAAAACTAGAAGAAGCCGCGAAGATAATTTGGATCATTTCAGATGCTTCCGGAAAAGAGGTCCGCCGTATGTCAGGTAATCCAGCAAAAGGAATCTCACGTACCGTTTGGAACCTTCGCTCAAACGTGACGAATCCAATTGGTTCGGGTGGAAATGGATTCTTGGTGGCACCGGGAACCTATTACGTCAGTGTTTCTTTAGTTAAAAACGGTGAAGTTGAGGAATTGATCTCAAAAACTGCATTCGAAATCAAAGCCTTGAACAACCAAACATTGGTAGCGAAAAACCCACAGGAATTGGCAGCCTTCAGAACGGAAGTTGCTGAATTGAATCGAAAAGTTTCTGGTGCTGGAAAATTAATGGGTGAAACAACAGATGAGATTGAATTAATGGAAAAAGCATTAATCACCTATCCAAATACAGATATGTCGCTTTTGAAAGAAATCAAAGAATTGAAAACGATCATGTACGATTGCAACATCTTGATGAATGGAGACGGCGTACGTGCTGCACATGAATTTGAGGTTGCACCGAGTATTCAGTCACGTTTAGGAATGGTGGAATACCAACTTTATGACAATACAGCGGGAGTAAGTAATACGCACAAAGCAAACAAAGCAATTGTTGAAGCTGAATATGCGGAACTCCGAGTGAAATTAGATGAGGTCATCAAACGTGTGAAGTTACTTCAAACGAAGTTGGATGCAGTTCCAATTCCGTACACAAAATCAAAAGAAAACTGGAAGGAGGATTAATTCCTAAAAGTTGAGCGCATAAAAAAGCCCCTGACGACTGTCAGGGGCTTTTTTAGGTTTTTGAATTTGGTTATTCACCAAATTTTTCAATCACTTGTTGCGTTACGCCTGTATTAGAGAATCCACCATCGTGGAATAAATTCTGCATTGTAACGTATCTTGTTAGGTCGGAGAACATTGTTACACAATAGTCAGCACAAGCCACTGCAGATGCGTTTCCAAGTGGAGACATTTGTTCAGAGAAGTTAATGAATTCTTTGAATCCTTTGATTCCTTGTCCAGCCGTTGTAACCGTTGGAGATTGTGAAATCGTATTCACACGAACTTTTTTCGCAATTCCATAGTGGTATCCGAAAGAACGCGCGATGGATTCAAGTAAAGATTTCGCATCAGCCATGTCATTATAGTCAGGAAAAATACGTTGTGCAGCGATATAAGAAAGTGCAATCACAGATCCCCATTCATTCATGGCGTCTTGTTTGTAAAGTGTAGCTAAGGTCTTGTGTAAAGAGATAGCAGAAACATCCATGGACTGATTGTAGTAATTGTAATCGTTTTCCGTGTAGTGTTTTCCTTTGCGCACGTTTGGAGACATTCCGATTGAATGTAAAACGAAATCAATTTTTCCACCAAGAATTTCTTGAGCATGTGTAACAAGGTTTGTTAAATCTTCAATACTTGTTGCGTCCGCTGGAATCACTTGACTTCCTGTTTCCGCTGCTAAAGCATTTATTTCACCCATTCGCATTGCGATTGGAGCGTTTGTAAGAACAAATGTTGCTCCTTCTTCGTGTGCTCTTTGAGCGACTTTCCAAGCAATGGATTGGTCGTTCAATGCACCAAAAATAATTCCTCGTTTTCCTTTTAGTAAGTTATTTGCCATGTATCTTCAATTTTAAACAAAAGTAATCAATCTTATTTTTCCAACACCGATTTTAATTTTTTGAGTCCGTCATCTAAGTCTTTCCCAATCATTTCATCCATCTTCAATAAGTAGGTTATGGCATTCCAGGGATAAGGAGAATTCCCTTCAAATCCCCAAATGACACGCGTGTTTTCCGCATTAATACTACTCGTTTCAAAGTAAGCATCGTCTTCATTTTCAAAAGGAACTTTGAAGCGTATGTGCATATCAATTCGTTCACCAGGTGTTAATTTTATTAATTCCATGGCTCCAGTTCCAACTTTTTTGTCTTTACTTTCCCATGCAGAAACGAATCCTACGATTCCATCTTGTCCAGTGTACGTTTTTTTCATTTTTGGATCCTGTCGCGCCCAAACACTAAATTGATCTTGGTTCTTGAGAAATTTCAAATACTGATAGACACTGTCTTTGGGTTGTGAAACTTGAATACTGCGTTCAATTTTAAATTTTCTCGGGGCAAAAAGCCCAATGATTAGAATCAATGCAACAAGGCTTAAAATCAATAAGAAAAATCGTTTAATCCATTTCATAATTTGTTTGTTTTGAACTGCTTTACGCAGTTATCGGTAAAAAGTTATTTTTAAGACCTTAAGTACCTTTTCTCTGCCCAGAATGTACCAAACGGAACGAAAGCGGCAATAAACAAAATCAACGCTTTCCCAAATGAAAATTGTTTTGAAAAGAAAAATACTGCCAAGTAGATGCAAAATGCAATAAACAAAATGCCGTGTATCCATCCCACAATTTTGTTTGGCCAAATCAGCTCGAATTGGTACTTCAAAACCATCGTGATGATCAATCCTATCCATGAGAATCCCTCCGCAATGGCAATTTTCTGAAATTGTTGTAAACGTGACATACTTATTTTTTTAGTTGTGTTTCAAGTTCTTTTAATTGGTCACGGAACCGAGCTGCTTCGATGAAGTCAAGTTCTTTCGCTGCTTTTTCCATGGCTCTTCTCGTTGCTTTCAACCGTGCTTCCAGTTCCTTTGGATTCAAGTAGGTCTGTACTGGTTCCGCAGCGAGTTGTGCTTGCGTTTCTTGTGTGTATTTTAACTGGCGACTTGCGGTATCACCATCTGCAACCTTTGTCGATTCCATGATTTTCTCCTTGGATTTATTCAAGGCAGTTGGAACCAATCCGTGTTCTAAATTATAGGCAATTTGCATCGCTCTTCTGCGTTCTGTTTCGGAAATCGTTCTACGCATAGACTCCGTCATTTTGTCGGCATACATCAATACTTTTCCATTGACATTTCGCGCAGCGCGTCCAACTGTTTGTACCAATGAACGTTCATTGCGAAGGAATCCTTCTTTGTCAGCATCTAAAATAGCGACCAAAGAAACCTCAGGAAGGTCTAGTCCCTCACGAAGTAAATTAACTCCAATGAGTACGTCAAAATCACCTAGTCTTAATTGACGAAGTATTTCTACACGCTCAATCGTATCGATTTCACTGTGGATGTACCGACACAGAATTCCAAGCTTGTCAAAATATTTCTGTAATTCTTCCGCCATTCTTTTGGTTAAGGTGGTAACCAAAATACGCTCTTTTACAGCGATTCGTTCTTGAATGGCAGCCATTAAATGGTCAATTTGATGCTTGGAAGGATGCACTTCAATGATTGGATCTAAAAGTCCTGTTGGACGAATCAATTGCTGCACCATGATTCCATCAGATCGTTGCATTTCATAATCCGCTGGAGTAGCGGAAACATAAATCGTATTATTTAAGAATCCTTCGAATTCTTCAAACTTCAGTGGACGATTGTCGATTGCTGCCTGCAGTCTAAATCCGTAGTCAATTAAATTGGTTTTTCGTGCTCTATCTCCTGCGTACATACCACGTACTTGTGGGAGTGTCACGTGACTTTCGTCAATGACCAGGAGAAAATCATCTGGAAAATAATCAAGTAAACAGAAAGGACGTTCGCCCGGTTGACGTCGATCGAAATAACGAGAGTAATTTTCAATTCCCGAGCAATAACCCAATTCTCGAATCATTTCCAAATCGTAATTCACGCGTTCATCCAACCGTTTGGACTCCTCCAATTTACCATCTTCTTTGAAGTTCTGTACTTGAACGACAAGGTCATCTTGGATTTGTTCAATGGCTTGTCTTGTATTGTCTGGACTCGAAACAAATAAATTGGCTGGGAAAATATCAATCTCCTTAAAAGTTTCAATTCGTTCACTCGTTTCAGGATCGATGGAAGAAATGGTTTCGATTTCATCTCCCCAAAATCCAATTCGAATCGCATAATCGGCATAAGCGAGGAAAATGTCTACCGTTTCTCCGATGGCACGAAACATGCCTCGCTCAAATTTATCTCCTGCTCGTTGGTACAGGTTTTCTACCAATCTGAATAGAAATTTGTTTCTAGCGACGGATTGTCCGACGGTCAAATGCAAAATGCTTTCTCGGAATTCCTGTGGATTCCCAATACCATAAATGCAGGAAACAGATGCTACAACGAGCACATCTTTACGGCCAGATAAGAGGGCAGAGGTTGCTGATAAACGCAATTTTTCAATTTCATCGTTGATTTGCAAGTCCTTTTCAATGTAAACTCCGGTAGTCGGTAAATAAGCTTCCGGTTGATAATAATCGTAGTAAGAAACAAAATACTCAATGGAATTCTCTGGAAAAAACTGCTTGAATTCCCCGTATAATTGAGCGGCAAGCGTTTTGTTATGAGAAAGAATTAAGGTTGGACGTTGAATTTGCTGAACAACGTTCGCAATTGTAAACGTTTTCCCGCTACCAGTCACACCCAGCAAGGTTTGGTCGGATACCCCCGCAGCTAATCCAGCCACTAATTGACGTATCGCATCCGGTTGATCACCAGTTGGCTGAAAGTCGGAAACAAGTTGAAAGTCCATGTTCACAAATGTAAGGAATATCAGGGGATGGGTTGAACGAATTCACACTTTTCCTATCTTTGTTTTATGGAAAAAGAATGGATTGAAGTAGAAGCAATGATTGAAGCCCCAATCAATGAAGTTTGGGAGAAATGGACAAGGGATCAGCACGTCACAAAGTGGAATTTCGCACATGAGTCTTGGTGTTGTCCAAAAGCAACAATCGACTTACGTAAAGGGGGTGCCTTTTCTTTTCGAATGGAAGCAGTAGATGGTTCAGCTGGATTTGATTTTCATGGCACATATAATACGATTGAAGATCAAGAGTTTTTAGCAATTACCCTGGCGGACGGAAGAAAATGGGAAGTTGAATTTTCCGACTTGGGTTTATCCACACATGTCACAGAACGATTTCATCCAGAATCGGAAAATAGCCATGAATTACAACAAGCAGGATGGCAAGCGATATTAAATCAATTCAAATCCTATTGCGAAGCGTAGTCTTATGCATCCAGAAGTAGCTGAACATATCAATTCCTTCCCAAAAGAAACACAGGAAAAACTTTTAGCTCTCCGTTCCTTTTTATTGAATGCTGTGGAGGGATTGGAAGAAACCAAAAATTATGGTATTCCCACGTTTAAATTGAACGGGAAGAATTTCATTCATTATGCTGGATACGCGCACCACATTGGACTTTATCCGGGTGCAGGACCAATCAAAGCATTGAGTGAGGAATTGACTGGGTATAAGTTCGCGAAAGGATCCATTCAATTGCCACTGAAAGGTGAATTACCTTTTGAGTTAATCCAAAAGATTATCGATTTAAAATTGAAGAGATAAAAAAAGCGCCAAAGCGCTGGTAAGTTATCTGATCAGTATCGCCGTTTTAGTAACCTAGGTCCAACACAATTTTAATATTCTGTTTCACCTTTTCTGCAAGATCCAACGGAAGATCTCCGATTTTCTTGATCAATCTTTTATTATCGATTGCTCTTAGTTGGTCAATCATTACGTCGCACGATTCTTTCACTTTTGCTGTTCCCTTTTTAATGTGCACCCTCAAAATTCGACTTTCTAATTTGATGTTTGTAGTAATTGGGCAGATCAGTATTGAAGGATGGACTTTATTTAAAACATCGGTTTGCACGATCAATACTGGATGAGTTTTTCCCGTTTCTGTTCCAATTCTCGGATCGAGGTTCGCTAGCCAAACTTCGTATTTTCTAGCTATCATAATCCTCAAGATTTTCAAATTCATGTAAAACCTTTATGGATTCTTCACTTACTAGTTTTGAATCTTGAATCAGCATTTGTTCAATTAATTTCTTTTTTTGGATTTGATTGTAATAGTGAAGCGCTTCATTGATGTATCGATTCCTCGTCTTTTGGATTTTATCTAAAAGTTGTTCGGTCTCTTCAAAAACGCTGTTGTCAAGTTTTAAGGATAAGGTTTTCATCTGACTTGTTTATTAAGTATATATCAAAAGTATATACTAATTTGGAATTTATTGAAGAAAAGAAGTGGAAATTCTTCAATGCAAAAAAAAATCCCTGACACAATTGTCAGGGATTTTTTAGTTTTTGCAAATGAAGACTTTTTGTTTTTTTAGTTTTTTCACTTCCAAGGACTTGCTGTAGCTTAATATAAAGTCTAAAGCAGCTTTCGAAGGTCTTAACTTCGCTTCATTTCCCACTAACGTTTCGGAGTAAAATTTTTGAACCATAGGCTGATTTAATGTTTTACTCTTTAACGTATGGATTTACAGAATATTGTTTAACGTTTATATTTTCTTTCGATTTTTAACAATGGTTTAATAGAAGCCATATCTGAGGGTTGTTAAGGGTTCGTTTCATGTGAAAATATCATGTGCGTTTTGACCTAATTTTACTACTTTTGCGACATCAATCAACAACACAATGAGTAATTTAATTAAATCAGGAGTAGCAACAGGGGACGAAGTTCAAGCGATCTTCAAACTTGCTAAGGAAAAAGGCTTTGCCCTTCCAGCCGTAAATGTGACTAGTTCTAGTACAGTGAACGGAGTCATGGAAACAGCAGCCAAGTTAAATTCACCTGCCATCATTCAGTTTTCCAACGGTGGATGTCTATTTTTTGCGGGGAAATCACTTTCCAATGAAAATGAGAAAGCAGCGATTCTTGGAGGTGTGGCGGGAGCAAAACACGTTCATGCCTTAGCAGAAGCTTATGGAGCAACCGTGATTTTACATACCGATCATTGCGCCAAAAAATTACTACCGTGGATTGATGGTCTTTTAAATGCTGGCGAACAGTTTTTTAAAGAAACAGGAAAGCCACTTTACAGTTCACATATGATTGACTTAAGTGAAGAATCTTTGGTTGAGAATTTGGACATCTGTAAAAGTTATTTAGAGCGCATGTCTAAAATGGGCATGACCTTGGAAATCGAATTAGGAATTACAGGTGGAGAAGAAGATGGGGTAGATAATTCGGATGTCGACAATGCTAAATTGTATACGCAGCCTGAAGAAGTTGCCTACGCATACGAAGAGTTGATGAAAATCAGTCCTAGGTTTACGATTGCGGCAGCTTTTGGAAATGTTCACGGTGTTTACAAACCGGGAAATGTGCAATTGACTCCGATTATTTTGAAAAATTCACAAGAATTTATTCAAGAGAAATATCAGACTGGATCAAATCCAATTGATTTTGTTTTTCACGGGGGTTCAGGCTCTACAGTGGAGGAAATCCGCGAGGCAATCGGTTATGGTGTGGTGAAGATGAACATCGATACAGACTTACAATTTGCCTTTACGGAGGGTGTTCGTGATTACGTTGAAGAAAATATGGAGTATCTTCGCACACAAATTGGAAATCCTGAAGGGGAAGAATTACCAAATAAAAAATACTACGATCCTAGAAAGTTCATGCGTGAGGGTGAATTGACATTCATCAAACGTCTTTCGCAATCTTTTGAGGATTTAAACAATATTAATACACTTTAAATTGAAGGAAATGTCTTGGTTTAAACGAAGTAAAGAAGGAATTACAACAGCAACAAGTGATAAAAAAGAAGTGCCTGAAGGACTTTGGGTACGCTGTTCAAATTGTAAAACATTATTTACCAGTGATGATCTGGCTAAAAATAATTACGTGTGTGATCGCTGTTCACATCATGAACGAATTGGTTCGGAAGAATATTTCCAATTGATTTTCGACGATGGAAAATACACGGAAATCGCTGCGGACTTAATTTCCGGAGATCCACTTGAGTTTACGGATACAAAAAAATACGTAGACCGAGTTTCCGCAACACAAAAAGCAACTGGATTGAAAGATGCTGTTCGCACAGCAAAAGGAACGATTGACGGACAAAAATTGGTCATTTCAGCAATGGACTTTCAATTTATTGGTGGATCAATGGGTTCTGTAATGGGAGAGAAAATTGTTCGTGGAATTGATGAAGCAATCAAATCGAATGCGGCGTTCATGATCATTTCCAAATCAGGTGGAGCGAGAATGATGGAGGCAGGATATTCGTTGATGCAAATGGCAAAGGTTTCTGGTAAACTTGGTCAATTATCGGAAGCGAAGTTACCTTACATTTCATACTTGACGGATCCAACCACTGGAGGAGTCACTGCATCATTTGCCATGTTAGGTGACATTAACATCGCTGAACCAGGAGCATTGATTGCGTTTGCTGGACCACGTGTGGTGAAAGAAACAATTGGACGCGATTTGCCAGATGGATTCCAAACTTCAGAGTTTTTATTAGAACATGGATTCCTTGATTTTATCGTTGATCGAACAGAAATCAAAGCAAAATTAAGCTTGGCTGTAAAGATGTTCATGAGCTAGTTCTCAATGAAAATCACCAAATTAAATGCGGATAGTTCTTGGCTTTGGGAAATCAATGGACTAAAAATATTGGTTGACCCCTGGTTTTCTGAAAGTCAAGTCGATTTTCATCCTCGGTTTTCCACGCAGTACCATTTGGATAAACAACCTGAAGTGTACGAAATCCCTCGTCCGGATTTTATTTTTATTTCTCATCCCTTCACCGATCATTGTGATCGGGAAACCTTAATCAAATTTTCGGCTGAAATCCCTGTTATTTGTTTGCCTAGTATCCAGCGAAAAATCCAAAAATGGAAACATTTTAAGCAGTTTATTTCACTAGGTGATGCGCCATTTCAGATGGAAAAAATCTCCAAAACAGGTATTTTGGATTTGGTACATCATGCCTATTTCATTTCAGATGGTACTTCAAGCATGTGTTACGCTCCTCACGGGACCAGAAGGATAGAAGAAGGGAAGCAAGTGGCAGTTTTACTTACAACAGTGACGACCTACGAACTTCCTTTTTACTTAGGTGGAACAGTTAATCTCGGTTTGAATAAAGCCATTCAATTAGCTGAAAAACTGAAAGTTAATACCCTTATCTCTACACATGATGAGCAAAAAAGACAAGCTGGACTTGTGGCGCGTTTGTCCAAACGAAAATATACACTATCAAACGAGTTTCTCACCTTGACTCAAGGTCAGTCTTTCGAGTTTTAATATTTTTTTAAGTCGGCACTAATCCGTATTTTAGAGCATTCTAAAAAAATATTATGCGAAAAATAATACTTTACTTTTCATTTTTGATTCTTGGATTTCAGTTAAGTGCACAAGATACTACTTGGGTGCAGACCTTTACATTCGATTCTATTACTGCGCGAAGATCTTGGTTCCAGTTTCCTCAAGAGTTGGATACCATGCGTTTTGAAAAGGTAATGATGTATTACAAGTTGAAATGTAGCCCCTTAACTTCTTGGGATCAATACGATTGTGGAGAATGGGATTACTTAACTTACACGCGTGTTTTTGATCACACAGGTCAATTTGACTCGATAGCACAGAATTCTAGCCGTTTTTTATCCAACTGGACATCACCTAATGTCATTGATTTCACGCCTGTACCTTACGCTCAAATGAACATACAGTTAAGAGATGAATGGACAAGATCCATAAGTGGACTAAGTTATTCGACAACTAACTCCGTGACGAGTGCTCAAAATTGGCCCTTTAAAACGGACGAAAAAGGTAGTCGATTTCAACTGTTACTTACCCAAGCGCAGTTGGCACAAGCAGGGGTTCAAGCTGGAGATTTGCAGTCTTTGCGTTTGTATTTGAACGACATAGCTGTTGACGGAAAGTTATTTTACCCGAACATCCGAGTCAAAGCAACGAATGATACCGAACTTTTGAATTTTCATTCGACGGGATTCACAGAAGTGTACAATGCATCTGCAGGAATACCTGGTGGGTTAAGTCCGCTAGTTGCTGGACTAAACGAATTAGCCTTTTATCAAACATTCACTTGGGATGGGAATTCGAATATTGTCATTGAGTTTTACTTCGAAAACGACATCCCTTCAGCGAACTCATTGAGTTTCGAAACAAGTTCAATAACTACGAATCAGGCTTTGTCATACCAAGGAAAAAATGGATACTTATCCTTCAATGGAAATAACTACACCATGTTGGAGTATTCCGATGAAAATATGGGTAACGAAGTAACCATTGAATGTTGGGTCAAAGGAAATGGAGTGGCTGGAACAAATACGAGTTTCCTTGAAGCCTATGACACACTAGGTAATCGCATCTTGAACATTCACATGCCATGGAGTAATAATAATTTGTATTGGGATGCCGGTAATCAAACTGGTTACGATCGCATTAATAAAGCAATGGCTGCCAACGAAATTGATAATACTTGGAATCATTGGGCATTTGTGAAAAAACAAAGTACAGGTGAAATGTTCATTTACAAAAATGGACAATTGTGGCATTCTGGAACCAATTTGAATCGATCCATGGGATACATTCATCGCTTCATTCTCGGCGCTAGCAAAGATCAATCCATCAAATGGAAAGGTAGCATTGATGAATTCAGGGTGTATAACGCAGCGCTTCCACAAGCAACAATTCTCGCTAATTATCAGAAAAAAATAGACAATAGTCATCCGAATTGGGGGAATTTAAAAGTGTACTATGATTTTGATAATCTGAACTATGCAGTGGATAAAACACCTAATCAATTTAAGTTAATGCCGTCTGAATTTGGGATGATTAAATTCGATGATGTACCATTAGCAGGGGTAAAACAAGAGTCTTTTATGCCATTAATTTCTTTTGGGCAAGGATTAAGCAATGCAGCTGTTCAAACTTCTGTAGTGAATCAAAAGAAATTCATCGAACCTATCATTATTTTCTCGCAAATGCCTTTGTTTAGACATTTTGATATAGTTGAAAGTTTTGTCGGTGTACCACAAGGTAATTCATATGTTTTTGATCAAAACAATGTTGTCATCAATCAATCCCCATACACGACTACTACTCAATTGGTCAATGCGCCGATTGTTTGTTATAATCCACCATATGAATTGATTAAAGATGTTGAAATTGCACGATACATCACACCTTATGGAATTCAATTCGATCTTGGGCCAAATGGTTTCACTTGGAAATATGATGTAACGGATTATCAAATGTACTTGAAAGGTTTAGTGGATTTAGCAGCGCATAACACACAAGAATTAATTGACTTGAAATTTGCCTTCATTAAAGGAATTCCACCTCGTGATGTACATGCGCGTCAGCCAATTTGGAGCGACTTTAAATCGTATAATTTTGCTCAAATGGCCAATGATGTGGTCCTACAAGAGAAGCCAATTATTCTGTCAGATACTTCAGAAACTTTCAAAATTAAAACAAGAATGTCTGGTCACGGGCAAGTAGGAGATTTGGCATGTTGTGAATGGGTGGCGAATGATCATCAGATCAAAGTGGATGGTGTTCCTCGTTTTAACTGGAACATCTGGCAATCTACAGAGTGTGGTGATAATCCAAATATCGGACAAGGTGGAACGTGGCCGTATGCACGGGAGGGATGGTGTCCAGGTGATCGTGTGAAAGAACATGAATTTGAATTAACACCATATGTAACCCCAGGAGATACAGTGAAATTAGATTATGCAATTAATGCCGTGCCAGGAAATGACCCGGGTCAGGCAGGAGGAAATTACATTGCAGCCTATGATTTGATTTCTTACTCTGCACCTAATTTTCAAAATGACGCATCTATTTCAGATGTATTAAATCCAAATAATTGGGAATATTATGGTAAATGGAATCCAACCTGTCAGAATCCACGTGTGGTATTGAAAAACACAGGTGCTCAACCATTGACATCTTGTCGCATCTTCGCTTGGATTACCTACGGTGATAACATTGTTTATGACTGGACAGGTAATTTAGGGTTCTTGGAAGAGGTCGTGATTGAATTACCTGTTGACAACATTGATTGGTGGACCGATTTATATAGTAACCAAACTTTTACGGCTTGGGTTGCTGATGTAAATGGTATTATTGGTGAAGATGAATACAATCAAAACAGTTTGAAATCTACCAAATTTGAAGCGCCAGAGCGCATCGATGGTCCATTTTTCATTTGGTTGACGACAAACAACAAAGCAAGTGAAAATAAATACCGCATGGTAGATCATGCAGGAAACATTTTGTTTGAACGCGATAATTTGACAAATCAGACACAATATAAGGATACATTCAACTTAGCACCAGGATGTTATTCCATTATCATCGAAGATTCAGATGACGATGGACTTGGATTCTGGTATTCGAATCAAGTGGAAGGAGAAACGACTGGTCAAATGCGTTTGCGTCAAGTTGGTGGTTCGTACATTGAATTTTTCCCGGCTGATTTCGGAAGTTACCATCGCTATGATTTCTCAGTTGGTTTTACGCTTGATGTGAAAGAAGAAGAGTTGGCTCATGAAATCGCGATTTTCCCTAATCCAACCAGCGGTGTGACAACAATTGAAGTAAGCGGCTCTGTTTATAACGATGCCTCCATTGAATTATATGATTTATCCGGAAGAAAATTACTCCAGGACAAAATGAATGCAACTGAGTTTTTTGCGGAATCGTTTTTGGATCTTTCTTCGATGAATGCAGGTACGTATTTGGTGCGAATTATCACAAATCAGCGCGTATATACAAAGGAATTAGTGAAATACTAATGACTTTTATTCAATGCGTTCAGGCTGATGGTAATATCCTTCATCATTTCTATTTGAATCTCTTGGATTTCAAATAAATCTCTTTGTTGGTGGATGATTAAATGATCTAATTTTTCATGTAACGTTCTGATTTCTAGTTCAGATTTTAAGTTGATCATGTAATCAAGTTTCGATCGCTCCCTGTCTTTTTCTTCCTGACGATTTTGACTCATCATAATGATGGGTGCTTGTAGTGCTGCAATACACGATAAAATGAGGTTTAATAAAATGAATGGATAAGGATCGAATCCTTTATTTAGCAAAAAAGCGGTGTTCATGATAATCCAAACACACAAGAAAAATCCAAAGGAAATAATAAAGGTCCAGCTACCTCCAAAAGTAGCTACGTGATCCGCCATTTTTTGTCCGCGAGATAGAGGAGTATTGTCCTGACTCAAAGCAAGATTGCTAATCTGGTCACCATTCGTTAGTGTTTCAATTACCAATTTCTCCATCGAAGATAATTCCCCAATTTGTCCCTTCAGTTTTGAAGAAATAAATTGAACACGAATTGCGCTTAATTCGCTTATCGATAAGCAACTGTTTTCGTTGAAATTCGGATTGTTGATTTGAATAAATTTGAGTAAACTTTCCGAGATGGATTGAGATGAAACTCTTTGGAATACTGAAAAGGATTGTTGACTTAAATCACTGATAAATTCACTTGGAACAGACATACTTTTTTTCATGGGCTGAATTTTAGTCTAAGTTAGTCTTTTTACTTTTTGATGAAGGAATTAAATAATTGTGAATTTTACTTCTATTGATCTTGAATGAGTCTTGTTACAACGTTTTTAAACAAGGTCAAAAATTCCGGAATTTTGCTTATTTTTACTTCATGAATTGGAAAGAAACGATCATTAAATATTTCCCTGATGTTTGGCAGTATTTGATCATAATTGTCATTTTTATTTTCGCAGCAATTTTTATTCTTTGAGGACATAATGATGCTTGTATTTCGCTACTTAATTTTGAGTATAGTTCTTTTTATCTTTGGATTCAATTCCTTTGCGCAATTGAACATTGACTCTTTGTCTCATATTGATTACCAACAACTGCATCAGGCTAATCTCAATGATGTTTGGGGTTATGTGGATGAACTTGGAAATGAATACGCGATTGTTGGGACTTCGAAAGGAACTTCGATTGTTAATATTACAGACGGAGCAAATCCACAAGAGGTGTTTTGGTTGGCTGGAACTGAGTCGATTTGGCGAGATCCTTGCGTGTATGGTGATCATGCTTATGTGACCACAGAAGCGGAGGACGGACTATTGATCATTGATTTAAGTCCTTTGCCTCAATCAAACAACCTTTCATCAACTCTCTACACTGGTCCTAGTTCAAATCCTTGGCAGTCAGCGCATACCTGTTTCACCTCACCGGATGGTTATGCTTATGTTTTTGGAGCTAATCGTGGAAATGGTGGAGTGATTATTCTTGACCTTCATTCCAATCCAATGAGTCCTGTGGAAGTTGGGATATATGATCCTTACTATGTTCACGATGGATTCGAACGAAATGACACCTTGTATGTCGGACACATTTACGATGGCTTTTTTAGTATTCTTGATGTTTCTGATAAGGCAAATCCGCTTTTGTTAGGAACGAAGACTACACCAAATTCATTTACGCACAACATTTGGCCGTCTTCTAATGGACAAGTTGTTTATACGACAGATGAAATTTCAGGTGCGTACATTACAGCTTTTGACATTACCGATGGACAAAATATTACAGAACTTGACCGCGTTCAAAGTTCTGCAAACTCTTTTGTAATTCCACATAACGTTCACGTGCGTGGTGAGTATTTAATAACGAGTTATTACAGTGATGGCGTCATTATTCATGATGCAACTTATCCATACAACTTGATTCAAGTTGGAAACTATGATACATATATCGGTCAAACACCAGGTTTTGACGGATGTTGGGGTGTATATCCATTTTTCCCTTCAGGAAAAGCTGTAGCGGCAGATATCACCAAAGGATTGTATGTCCTTGGGATGAACTACAACAAAGCATGTTACTTAGAAGGAACGGTAACTGATGCCGTAAGTGGACAAATGCTATCAGATGTAAGTGTTCAACTTTCGAGTGCAGTGATGGAAGAGAAGACGAATCAACTTGGATTTTATGCAACGGGAACAGCTGCTTCCGGGATTTTTACGGTGAGTTTTTCAAAAGCAGGATATTATCCAATGTCACTTTCCGTTTCCTTAATTAATGGTGATTTGACAACGATAAACGTTCCGTTAATTCCAATAACACCATTTACCGTGCAAGTGAATGTGCTAGAATTCGGCACGAATAACCCAATTACAGATGCGCAAATTCGATTAAGCCATCCATTAATCAATCATTCAGGGATAACCAACGGATTAGGAGTGGAGGATTTCACACTTTATTACCAAGAAAACTACCGGTTGACCGTAGGGAAATGGTCGTATAATACGTTTTGTTTGGATACTATAGTAACAGAATTCACTAACATTATAACAGTATATTTGGTTCCAGGTTATTATGATGGCTTCGATTTTGACTTCGGTTGGAGTGTGAGTGGAACAGCTCAAACAGGGATGTGGGAGCGGGGAGTACCTAATCCAACGACCAATACTGTTCCCGCTGTCGATGCAGAATGGGATTGTGGGAAAGAAGCATTTGTGACAGGAAATGATTTTGGTTTAAATCCTGATTTTGATGATGTAGATGAAGGATACACGCAATTACTGTCGCCGCAAATGGACTTTAGTTCGTATGCGACACCATACATCAATTTTGCGCATTCGTTCTTTTGTTACCATGGTCCGGGAACATTTGATGATACGATGAGTATTTATTTACTGAATGGCACAACGAGTGTACTTTTACAACAGGTAATTGGTCCACAAGGTGATTTAATGGAATTCAACTATTTCAGTTTCCCTGTTTCCGGAATCATTCCATTGACAAATACAATGCAGCTGAAGGTCTTAATCTCTGACATTAGTCCAAATGTAAACATAACCGAGGCTGGATTCGATCATTTTACGGTCACGAATCAACCTACAGCAAATGTCGAGGTGAATTCACTTGATAAATGGGTGCTTTATCCAAATCCAACAAATGAAATGCTCTTCATAAACGGAGCTAAATCCATCGGTGAATGGACGGTTTTTGGGATGAATGGACAGGTACTCGTTCAAGGATCCACCGAAAATTCAAACCTGGAGGTCTCTGTTGAATCCTTGAAATCTGGAATGTATTTTATTCGTTTTCAAAACGAAGTTCGTTCGTGGATAAAACAATAAATGAATTATTGGTAACTTTGAATCTCCTATGACAGAAGAAATAAACGTCTCCATTGTGATACCGCTCTTTAATGAGTCGGAATCTTTGCCTGAGTTACATCGTTGGATTCAAGGTGTGATGCATGAACATTCCCTGAGTTACGAAGTGATTTTTATTGATGATGGCAGCAAGGATGGATCATGGGGGATTATAGAGGACTTAAGAGCTAAGGATTCTCATGTAAAGGGAATTAAATTCCAACGTAATTATGGTAAATCCGCGGCTTTACACGTTGGATTTGAGAAAGCTGAGGGGAAAGTTGTCATCACAATGGATGCAGACCTCCAAGACTCCCCTGATGAAATACCTGAATTGTTCAATATGATTGTTCATCAAGATTTTGATGTGGTATCTGGATGGAAAAAGAAACGTCATGATCCAATTTCAAAAACAATACCAACTAAACTATATAATTGGGCTGCACGCAGAATTACAGGAATTTACTTACATGACTTTAATTGTGGCTTGAAAGCTTACAAAAATTCTGTAATTAAAAGCATTGAGTTATATGGTGACATGCATCGCTACATTCCTGCCTTGGCTAAGTATGCCGGATTCACGAAAATCGGTGAGAAAGTAGTGCAACATCAAGCACGAAAGTATGGCGTCACAAAATTCGGCTTAAATCGGTTTTTAAACGGACCATTAGATTTGATGACTGTTGCGTTTATGGGGAAATTTGGAAAAAAACCAATGCATTTCTTTGGTGCTTTGGGCATGCTCATGTTTGTATTAGGATTTGGATTATTCCTGTATATGGGCGTAGATAAGTTGTTCTTTAATAAAGCTGCGCAACGTCTTTCTGAGCGTTCTGAGTTTTTTGTTGCGTTGGTCGCAATGATTATCGGAATTCAATTTTTTCTTTCGGGTTTTATCGCTGAATTAATCGGACGAAGTTCTTCCACTCGAAACCATTACCTTGTTGAAAACGAATTGTTCTAATGGGGAAATTGGTTCACGTAAATAGTAGCTGGACCCTTTTTCTTGACAGAGATGGCGTAATAAATGAACGTGTCTTTGGTGCTTACATTTTGAAATATGAAGATTTTCGGTTTAAAAAAGGAGTGCTTGAAACATCCAAAGAGTTGTTCGGGAAATTCGGCAGAGTTATTGTGGTTACGAATCAACAATGTGTTTCAAAAGGTCTGATTTCGAAGGATTCATTGAATGTGTTGCATCAAAAAATGACGCTGGACTTTCAAAATGCGGGCGCCCGAATTGATCAGGTATATGCGGCAATTGAACGAAAAGATGAAGCGCCTTTTATGCGTAAACCGAATCCGATGATGGCAGAACTAGCACAAATGGAATTCCCTCAAATTGATTTCAATAAGTCAATTATGGTGGGAGATACAGATGGAGATCTGAAGTTTGGAAAAACCCTAGGTATGAGAACTGTTCTCATTCGCAGCGCGGAAATAATTACGGTTGAACCTGATTTAGAATTAGATCAATTGGGAGATTTAATAGAATTCATATGAAAAACGTTTATATCATTTGTTTGTTTTTCTTTCAAACATCCTTTGCACAGGTAAATCAAGTCGATGCCAAAGGGTTAAAACAAGGACTTTGGCAAAAGAGTTACCCTGGTTCGAAAATTTACATGTATGAAGGTAATTTCAAAGATGACAAGCCTGTCGGAAAATTTGTTTACAAGTATCAATCAGGTGTAGTTAAGGCCGTAATTGACAATAAACCGAATTCAAATGTATCATTTGTAAAGTTGTATTTTGAAAATCAAGCTTTAATGGCCGATGGATTCTATCGAAATCAAAAAAAAGACTCTATTTGGATGAATTACAACGAACGAGGGGAGTTAGTAAGTGGTGAAAGCTACAAAAATGATAAATTAAACGGTAAAAAAATCACTTATTACCTGAATGATCAATTGGAAAACGGTGAATTAAAAGTTCTTTCAGTAACAATTTTCAAAGATGACATTAGGGATGGAGTCTTTAAAGAGTACTATCCAAATGGTACAATGAAAATGTCCGGAAACTATGTCAACGGTCTTCGCACCGGTGAGTGGGTGGAATATTATAATACAGGTCAAGTAATGTCTCGAGTTCTTTACAAAGCCGATTACCTTCATGGTTGGTCGTACTTTTACGATAAAAACGGAACTGAACTTTCCAAAAATTTATGGAAAAAAGGCGATAGATTAGAAGGCAAAGAGCTAGAAACGTACTTGAAATGGTGCCAAGATAAAAACATAGATCCAAATCAATAGTTTTGAGTAAACTTGAAAAAATTACTTTTTTCTCTGCCTTACCACCTTTTAGAGGGGGTATTGCTCAGTTTAGTGAGCAATTTCGTCATTCCTTGGCAAAAAAAAGAGAAGTAGATGCCTTTACATTTCAAAATCAATATCCTAACTTTCTTTTCCCAGGTCAATCTCAGTTCGAGGAACGGACGCCAAATTTCAAACATCCGAGAATTGTCTCAACTTTTCGACCTTGGACCTATTTCAGATCATTACGAATTTTTAAAAAATCGAAAGGCGATTTATTTATAACGAGTTATTGGATGAGTTTCTTTGGTCCCATGATGGGGTTTTGGGCACGATTTTTATCCAAGAAAACGGTTAAGATTGCCTTGATTCACAATTTAATTCCTCATGAAAAACGTTTTTTTGACACTGTCTTTAATCGTTATTTTCTCCATCAGTATGATGGCTTTATCTTACTCTCAGATGCTGTGAAAAATGATGTGTTGGGCCTTAAACCGCATGCTAAAACGCTTGTGTTGAAACATCCAAGTTATCAGCAATTTGGTGAGAAATTTGATAAAAAACTGGCAAGGGAAATTCTTCAAGTGAATCCAGCTAAAAAAACACTTTTGTTTTTTGGTTTAATTAGAGATTACAAAGGCTTAGACTTATTGCTAGAGGCTTTTTCATTCCTTGATGCGTCTTTTCAATTAATCATAGCAGGTGAAGTTTATGGCGAAAGAAACGATTACGATAAACTCATTCAAGCGTCCAAAAATCAACAAATTTTCTTTGTGGATCAGTTCATTCCGACAGATGACGTAAAAGTATACTTTAGTGCTGCAGATTTGTGCATACTCCCTTATAAGTCAGCGACTCAATCTGGCATAAAAGCAATGTGTGATGCCTTTCATTTGCCTACGCTCGTTAGTTGTGTTGGTGGATTGCATGAGGAAATTTCTGAAAACGAAAATGGATTTGTTATTCGGGATGTTTCAGCAATTTCACTATCGGAACAAATCGGAGGGATTTTTTCAGGTTCTCGAATCGAAATCGTCTCGCAAAATATCCAAAATCAACTTGATAACAAAGAAAATGAGTGGGATGAATTTGCGGATTCCGTGCTGAAATTTGCAGACACGATTCAACAATCGAAAAAATCACACTGATTATCTCGGTGATTGTTCAGGAAAGGTAAATTTAATTTGACTTTCAGGATACTAAATTCTATATTTGCAACCTTAATTAAATTTCAAACACGAATTAACATGCGTTTAAAAGGATTTTTTTGGTTTCTGACGATTGTATTGACTGCTGTGTGTGTATATCAGCTGTCCTTTACTAGTGTAGCAAGTAGCGTAGAACGCAAGGCAGAAAAAGAAGCCGTACTTAAAGTAGATCAACTTAAAAGAGAAGCAAAAGAAACAGGTGACTCTGTTCTATTGCCGAATAACACGAAAGTTGACATCTTCTCTCCAGAAGGTGCTGAATTAGCCAAATCTGCTTACATCAATGAGATTTTACGTTCGAAAGCGGAAAAACCAGTGTATCCAGTTTTAGGAGCAACGTTTTCTGAAGTTAAAAAACTTTCCTTAGCATTTGGACTTGACCTTGTAGGTGGAATGAGTGTAACAATGGAGATTTCTTACCCAGATTTAGTTCGCTCACATGTTAAGAATCAAAAGGATCTTAAATTCACGAAGCCTTTTGAAGCTGCAATGGCAACATATGGTCGTAATGGCGGTGATTTCTTAGATATTTTCATTGCTTCTTATCAAAAAATAAATAAAGGACTTCCGTTGAACTACATTATCAAGGCGGATGGAATGGGAATCAAATCCTCAGATAGCGACATTGAATCTTACTTCAGAAAGTTGATTGCGTCTTCAATGGATGGAGTAGAGCAGATCATTAGTCGTCGTATCAATCAATTTGGTGTAGCACAACCGAACATTCAACGAGATTTATCTACCAACAGATTGTACATCGAACTTCCAGGAGTTCAAGATGAAAATACGGTTGCTAAGAAAATTCAATCAACGGCGAACTTAGAGTTCTATGAAACATATATGCCAGATCAACTTCAAATCCAATGGCAGGACGCAAGTCGCTTGTCTATGCAGAAAGAAGTAGAAGAAGTGGCAGAGGTAGTGACGGATACTTTGGCAAAAGATACGACACTCACAGAAAGCAAACCAGATGCTGGACTTTCTTTGAAAAACATGAACAACAAAACGAAATCATTAGCAGATTTAGTAAAACCTGTTGGTGGCTTCGCAATGGGATATGCTGAATTAGCGGACAAAGTGAAAGTGGATGCGATTTTGCGTCGTCGTGATGTTCAACGTGCTTTCCCAGAGGATGTGCAATTCATGTGGTCAGCAGAACCTGAAAAAGTAGATGATAAATCGAAGAAAACAGCTTATTTCCTTTACGCTTGTCGTATTCCTGAAGACGGAAAAGCGCGTGTGAATGGATCACATATCTCAAAAGCATCTACAGGATTTGATTCTCAAGATGGAAAAATTACGGTTGACTTGGAAATGACCGCAGAAGGTTCAGACGAGTGGGGTAGAATGACAACAGAAAATAAAGACCGTATCATTGCGATCTCTATGGATAGCGTAGTTTACAGTGCGCCACGCGTAATCAATCCAATTACCACAGGAAGAACACAAATTTCTGGAAGCTTTACCTTCCAAGAAGCGGAAGACTTAGCAGGATTATTGAATGGTGGAGCTTTGCCTGCACCATGTGTGATCAAAGAATTACAAAAAGTTGGACCAACTATTGGAGCAGAAAACTCACAAGCTGGTTTAATATCGTTTGCTTTTGCGTTCTTGGCAGTATTGATTTACATGTATTTCTACTACGGAAAAGCCGGTATGGCAGCAAATATTGCCTTAACGGTCAATGTGGTGTTAATCTTTGGATGTTTGGCTTCATTCGGAGCTGTATTGACTTTAGCAGGTATCGCAGGTATCGTATTAACGATAGGTACCGCGGTCGATGCGAACATCTTGATATTTGAGCGTGTTCGTGAAGAACAGGCGGCAGGATTAGATTTAACATCAGCTATTGCGGTTGGATTTAAAAAAGCGTTACCGTCTATCATCGATGCGAACGTTACTCACTTCTTGGTTGCCTTGATTTTGAAAATATTTGGAACTGGTGAGATCGAATCTTTCGCAACAACATTGATCATTGGTATCTTTACTTCATTGTTCTCCGCAATTGTTATCGGTGAGTTGATCATCAATACATGGTTGGCAAAAGGGAAATCAGTTTCCTTCAATACAGCTTATTCTAAAGGTCTTTTCCAAAACTTTAACTTCAACTGGGTTGGTAACCGTAAGTACTTCTACATCTTCTCAATTTCCGTAACGATTATTGGAATGGTTGGTTTATTCTCTCGTGGATTAAAACAAAGCGTTGAGTTTACTGGTGGATATACTTTTTCTGTGAAATTTGATAAGAAAGCGGATATCGAATACATCCGTACGAACTTGGAGAAGGTTCTTATCGAAAATAACGAGGTGGCTTCTATCGACTTAAAAACGAAGTCCAACGACTACAACGTTGATATCGTTACCAACTATTTGTTAAAGAAAGAAGGTGCGATGGAAGAAGTGAAAACGAAATTGACAGAAGGACTAAATGCGTGTGACTCAAAATTAGGAGATCATAAAATTACGGGTCAACGATTTATTTCCGCTTCTGTATCAAGTGAATTATGGTCCTCTTCAGCGATTGCGTTATCATTGGCGATGTTAGCAATCTTTGCATACATCCTATTACGTTTTGGTCACTGGCAGTATTCCATCGGTGCAATTGTTGGATTAGCGCATGATGCATTCTTTGTCATTTCGATTTTCTCTTTACTTCATGGTTACTTGCCATTCAGTTTAGATGTCAATCAGGCCTTCATAGCCGCGATCTTAACGGTTATCGGTTATTCGATGAATGATACCGTGATTGTGTTTGACCGTATTCGTGAGAACTTACGTAAGAGCTCAGATTCAGAAAGTCAACACGACATCATCAATCGTTCATTAAACAAAACTTTGAGTCGTACCTTCAACACATCGATGATCTTGTTTGTGGTTGTTTTGATCATGTTCATCTTCGGTGGACCATCAATCAAAGGATTCTTGTTTGCCATGCTTGTGGGAGTTGTTATTGGTACATACTCTTCACTATGCGTTGCAACGCCAATTTTGATCGACTTCTCTAAAAAATTGAAAGCATAAGCTTTTATTCAATAGTTGAAAAGCCGTCCAATTAGGACGGCTTTTTTATTTGTAAAAACAATGCTGACGAAAAATAACTTACTTATCTTCTTTATTTCTTGTATTTCTTTTGTTGCTCAAATATAGGTGACACGTCCAGATTTTAAATCGCTTATTCCATCAATCGAAAAGGAAGACTGGAAATACACGTTTAAGCGATCAGGAGCGCTTTTAGCTTGGAATCCAAATGACACCTCGGAAATGCATGCGATGATGGTTTATATTCGTTTGTTTTCAGGCGCGGGGCTGGTCAGTAAACATAAGTTGAGTTATAAAAAACTAGAAGAAGCGGTTCGACCATTAATGGACAACATGTTTTAAAGGCTGCTCATCCCTACTTAAAAGGTGAGGGTGGAGGATTGAATGCGACATATTTTGAAAAAGACTTAACTATGTGGACTGCTTTTATGGCTGCAGCAAATCAAGACAGAACCAGCATCTTTTGTATGGAACATATGAAGTTGAAAAAGCGCCCTTACCCTTTAAAGAAAAAACAGTTATTCGATGTGGAGGAATACTCCAAGGAATTGAATTCAATCCTAACGAATCAACTATTTGGATTATGCGACTTACAGTGACTAATGCGTTTGTTCGATCTACTCAGTAAGCATAAAAAAAGCCAAGCGATTGCTTGGCTTATATCGTTGAAGGAACAAATTTTTATTCTTTCACAAATTGTTTAACAACAGCTTTGCCATTTTGGTATAAACCAAGGTAATAGGTTCCAGCCGCTAATTTCTTACTCATTTCAATGGTTTCTTTTACCTTGCCTTCTTGAACTTTTAATTCGAAGGAACTAACGAGTTGTCCTGCAACATTGAACAATTTCCCGTCCACTTTTGAATCGGATATGCCATCAATTTCAAGTTCAAAGACTCCTTTGTTCGGATTCGGATAGAGGTTTACAAGCGTGAATCCTAATTCTTCTATGCCGTTTGAGTTGATGTTCACCTCCATACTCGTAACACAGCCGTTTGCATCTTTAATGTATACGGTATAAACGCCAATCGCTAAGCCTGAGAACAATGATCCAGAGTAGTAATTAGTTCCATCCAAACTGTACGTGTATGGAAGGTTTCCACCCGAACCAGTAACGGTAATTGTTCCGTTTGTTCCATTGGAAACAGTAGGCACACAAGTCAAACTCAATGGTGCTGGTTCGGTTATTGTCGTAGAGAATGATTGTTGACAACCATTTACATCCTTTACAGTAACTGTATATGTTCCTGCTGAAAGACCATTAAACGTATTGGTAGTTTGAAATGTCGTTCCGTTAATGCTATATGTTAACGGAGCAGTTCCGCCTGAAGCACTAACGAAAATTTGTCCGTTCGTTAATCCAGCACAAGAAATCATCGTGGGCACCGCATTTATTCCAATTGCAGAAGGCTGAGTGATCGTGATTGTATTCGTTCCGATACAACCATTTGCATCTTGTGCATAGATTACATAGCTTCCTGCGCCTAAGTTGCTAAATACATTCGATGATTGATAGCTTGTTCCATTTGTCGAATAACTGTAAGCCGCTTGACCTCCCGTAGCAGAAACTGAAATGGAAGCATTCGTATTTCCATTACAGATGATTGTGCCTGTTTGAGTCAAATTTGCGGTAATGACAGCTGCTGGTGGAATAATAAAAGTGCCAAAACTAGAACATCCGCCATTCTCTGTAATCATATAGCTATATGATCCAGGTGCAAGGTTTCCGAATACAGGAGAAGATTGACTTGGACCATTATTTAATGAGTAACTATAAGGAGCTGTTCCTCCAGTTGCTGTCAACGTTATTTGTCCGTTGTTAGACGTACACGTAGGCAAGAAATTAATCGACATGCTTGAAGTGATGGATGAACCACCAATTACGTTAATACTGATCGTCTTCGAATCGTTACAAATATTGTCATCCGGTGAAATTCCGTTAACGGTTGTCGTCGAAAAGGTAATCGTGTTTGCCCCACTAACTAATCCATTTACTGTAACAAAAATGGTGTCAGTTGAACCCACTCCGTTTAATTGAGAGGTAGTGTAGTTTACTGAATTAATAGCACCACTTCCAACTTGCCAACTGATGCTACCAGAAGTTATGTTTGTACTTCCTGCTTGTTCAACGATCACCGCTATTTGAGTAGAGGAACCACAACCAGTGCCTGTTCCAGGAACAAAAGTATTCGCGATAGAAGCATCTAGCACATCTGGATTCATACGGATAGCACTCACATTCGTTTTCGTTTGTGAATTGTGGTAAACGCCTGTAAAGTAAAATGTTTTTTCGTCGAAGTCATCAATAGACATATGGTGGTAGTCACCCCAACGCGTGTCACCTGTTTTGGAAGATGTTCCTGCAATTATGGTCGTTTCAGGCATGGTCATTTGCCCAAGGGGA
This sequence comes from Flavobacteriales bacterium, assembly GCA_947461635.1. Classification (GTDB taxonomy): domain Bacteria; phylum Bacteroidota; class Bacteroidia; order Flavobacteriales_D; family Crocinitomicaceae; genus UBA952. The sequence continues at coordinate 27,465 of CANHMH010000003.1, forward strand.
TCACACGGTTTTCTTCCCGTCATTTTGATTGAAGGAAAATCACCTGCTGTATTACTCGAAGTGGAATATGCCATAATGATGTTTCCGTACTTATCGATGTTAATCGCCGGCATCCATCTGCTAGTCCCTGTCCCTGGAGCGTATGTTCCTTCTTGATAATTAACCCAAGTTGGTGTTGTTACATTTGCAGCACGGCGTAATTCTACCCAGCGAACGCCTGCGCGGTCTGCACCGTCTACATCTGTTGCGAGCGCAGCCAATATTGTTTGGTGGTCATCAAAAACACGCATGGGAGCTTTGTACATGACCGTTTCTCTTAATGGATCGAGTGTATTCGTCGTTCCTGGTTGTTTGATACAAGCAAAACTCGTTAAACCACATAATTTGGAATCAATTTCGCCAATCACGACATCTTGAATTTTTGCGACAGTTGCTGTGTTGGCGGTCCAGTTTATGGTCATTTCCCAAAGTTCGATCCAATCGTTTGTTCCACTGTCTGGAGAGCCGTTTGAATGGGACTCATCATCACGGTGACGAATGAACAATGGTTTCATTCCAGCTGGTGCTGCGTTATCTCCTTCTAAGTCAACAGGTGTGATAGATTGAAAACCGAAGCCATTTAACGTATAACCAATTGTAGTTTTAATGAATGGTGATGTTGCACCGGTTAACATTGAACTAATTTTCATCGCGTAAACCGTTGGAGGGCCACCTTGATTTGTACTTGCAATGAATGCATCAGATGCCTCACAAAAACCATATTTTGGATAGTCAGGGAAGGATGTACACGTAAATGAATACGTGTAATATGCTCCTTGAGGATTACTCGTTTGAGATACGTGAATCAATAACTTGTTACCTGAGCTTGAAAACTCCGTTAAAAACCATCTTCTCGCAGGTTTATAGTACAACACAATCGGGTCACCTAAACCAGCAACACCACCTAAGGATTGCATGGTCAAAGAGCTAACAATCGTCGCGCCTGTATTTTTATTGAAAATGCGATACACAGCTCCTCCACTCGAATTAGTTGATTCGATTACAACATTACTATCCGCGTCCACTGTTGGGTCCGGCGGAGACAGGTTTGTTCCGAGTCCTTGAAATGCCCATAAAACACTTGCAGAGGCAATCTTTTCTGTCGTAGCATGTTGTTGCCAAACCCAATCCGGATTGTGCGTGTTACTTTGATCAACCTCAATTAAATCCCTTCCTTTAAAGTTTGGTTTAATGATGGGTTCGTGCGGTGCAATTTGACTTGGGCTCGCGGGAACCAAATGAGAAATAGTTGGAGTAAAATTTCCTAGGAATTCTGAACCTTGTGCAAAACTCAGGAAATTCAACAGGGTAAATAATCCAAGTTGGAGTAGTTTTTTTAGCATAGTTTATAGTTTTGAACACTAAAAGTAAGACATTCTTTTCAATTAACTATCTTCGTAAAACAAAAAGTAAAATTCATGAAAATCATCTTGTCACCAGCCAAAAACTTAAATGAACAAGTACGAGAAAATCATGGTTCTAACATTCCGCTTTTTGAGAAAGAGGCCAATGAATTAATTAAAGACCTAAAAAAAATAAAAAAGGTTGGGCTGCAAGAATTAATGGGTATCTCTTTAGATTTAGCAGAGCAAAATTTAATCCGCTATAAAAGTTGGAAAAAAGCTTCTCTTCAAGCAGATAAAGCACTTTCCGCCGTTTATGTTTTCGATGGAGAAGTTTATCGTGCACTGGATGTGAAATCTTTATCCGAAGATCATTTGCCAAAATTAAATGAAGATGTTCGAATTTTATCTGGTTTATATGGCATATTGAAGCCGATGGATTTGATTTACCCTTACCGCTTGGAGATGGGAACTAAATTTTCAAGTAAAGCGGACCAAAAAAACCTGTATGAATTTTGGGGTGATAAAGTAACGAAGGCATTAAAAAAGGAACTTTCAAAAGATGAAGTTATTGTCAACTTAGCGTCCAATGAATATTTCAAAGTCATCAAAACAAATCTCCTTAAAAACAAAATCATTACACCCATTTTTAAAGAATTTAAAAATGGTCACTATTCGGTTGTGATGATGTATGCGAAGCATGCTAGAGGAGCAATGGCGCGGTACCTTGTTGAACAAAGTCTAACGGATATTGAACAGCTGAAGCTTTACGACGTAGATGGTTATCAATACAACGATTTACTGTCCACAGAAAACGAATGGGTTTTTACGCGCTAAAACTAAAATCCGGATTTCTATCTAGAATATCCCATGTGTGATCTGCAAGTAATTTAACGGTAGCGATAAAAGTTAACTCTTGACCGGACTTTCCCCATTGGGTGGGTCCAACCAAGGACAATGAAAACTTCCCTGTATTTCTTTGATATAGATGATAAGTGTGATTAATGAACGGTTCGAAACGCATCTCCGCTTGGTAAATGAAATGAGAAATTTCTTTGCGTTCGTTTAATTTCTTTGCTTGTGAAGCCAACAATTGCATCTGCTCATATAATTGAGAAAGTTGCATATCAGTTTGATGCTCCATTGCACTAACGGCACGCCCTTTAATTTTTCCTTGATCTTCGGGCTTAATGATAGCTGAACCTGCGTGATGAGCGTATTCTAATGAATGCGGATTCTCGGTGATCTTGTCGGGATCAATTGGATTAATAAATGCTTTTTTTCCTTCAGGTTGACTCACGAAATTAAATTTGATAGTTGCTTACCAACAGATGCGCCGATTGCAACACCCATTCCTCCCATACGAACACCGAAAGCAACGTTTTTGTTCATTTTTTGAACAATTGGTTTTTTTTCGGACCCGACAGCCATGATTCCAGACCATGCATAATCGATTTCAAATGGTGTATTTGGAAGAATGATTTCTTTGAGGTAATGTCTTAATTTTTCTTGAATGAGTTCCGTTGTGTCAAATTCTGTCGTCCTTTCTCCAAGAAAGTCTAAGTTTCTACCTCCGCCAAATAAAATTCGAGCACCAATATTGCGAAAATAGTAGTATCCAGCTTCCATGTGAAAGGTGCCCTTAATGGTTAAGTTAGGAATTTCTTTGGTAATGAGAACTTGCGCTCGAGCTGGCTGAATATCCGATAAAAATTCTTTCGCAAAGGCATTTGTACAGACTAAAAGATTCGCAGATTTTAGCCTTCCCATGGATGTTGCGATTTCGACACTTGTATCACTCGAATCAAAAGAAAGTACATTTACACCGAAAAGGATTTGAATCCCTTGAATGGAGCAGGATCGCTGTAATTCTACAATTAATTTCCCTGTGTGTATAGCTCCCTCCAAACGATTGTAATATGCTGTTCTTATTCCTTTGAAACCAGATTCCAAGTGCTTTGTTTTGTCCTCTGTATATACCAATTTCTCGTTGGTGATTTCACTTAGTTTTTCATTCAAATAATCGATGAAATCCGGTGACAAGGGTTCTTCCTCATTTCTGATGATGTCCCATGAGCCACATGCATCGTATTCAATTTGAGTTTGATCAACGAGTTCGAATAATTCTCTTAGTCCATCTAAACGCATAGAAACGGTATCCCAGACGCTGTTGTCGTTCATTTTACTTAGGTCATCTCTCAATTCAGTTGGACTACCAAAGCAGGTAAATCCGGCGTTTTTGGTGCTTGCGCCTGTAGGTAGGTATCCGCGTTCCAATATGACTATTTTCGCTTTTGGATGTGCTTTTCGAAGGTGTAAAGCTGTGCTTAAACCAACGATTCCAGCACCAATGATTGTAAAATCATTCCCTTCGGTGTAAATTGATCGTTCCCAGTAACTTAAATTCGAAAAAGGAATCATTTTTTTAACTCGTTAATTTTTAGCAAATTTGTCTTTGAAACAAATGTAGGATTTTACGTTGATTCTATGTTTTGTTTTCAAAGTTACAGCTATGAATAGACTCGTTTTTTTTCTTTTGTGTCTTGGTTTTCAATCGATGGTGATTGGACAGACTCCAGTGTTAATTAAGTTGGAAGGTACAGTGCAAGATTTTGTGACTGGAAAAAAATTATACGGAGCAACGGTTAATGTTATTCAGAAGGAAACTTCAATAACCAGAGTTATCACAGACATTAAAGGGAATTATTACCTATCAGCTAAAGTAAATCCAGCGGAAATCGTGGCCGTTGTTGTGGCCTCTAATGGGTACATGACGAAAAAATTATCTTTCGATCTGAAAACACTTGCTCTAAAACCAAATTCAACAAATGGAGTCAAATTAGTTGATCAACTTCCTCTGCAACTTTATGTAATCCGTCCAAATGTCGATTTGAATTTCACGAAAGAAAATTATGCGGAAAAGTTTGTTTGGGATCAGGCAACTTACAAGGCAATTCCTGATGCTCAATTGAAAGCAGACATGGATAAAAAAGTGAAAGATGTATACAAGATTGCCAAGGACAAAGAGCGCGTAAAAGCACTTGTGGCGTCTGCTGATTTATCGGTCAGTCGCAAAGAATTTGAAAAAGCGATTAAATATTACGATTCGGCTTTAGTGGTCACGCCAATAGATGAGGCCGTAATTCAAAAGAGAAAATCTGTTCAAACGATTATAGACATCAATGAAAGCGAAGCAAAACGTAAAAAGGAATTTGACCGATTAAAATTGGAGGGAGACGCTGCCTTTACTGCGAATAATTGGAAATTAGCTGAACAACAATATAAATTAGCGGATCAACAAATCCCAAAGGACCCTTATATCTCAGGAAAACTTACAAAAATCGCCGAGAATATTGCTGCTGAAGAAAAAAATAAAGAAAACAAACAGAAATATGACAGTGCAAATAAAGCAGCTGGCGAACTTTTCACCAATAAAAAATACGATGAAGCAATAGCGAAATACAAAGAGGCTTTGCTGTTACAACCCACTGAAAAGGATAAAATTGAGGCGGAAATCGCTAAAATCAATGCCATTAAAGACGACATCGCAACTGAGATTGAAGTGAAAAAATCACTAAAATCCGCGAATGAATTGGTTACACAAAAGCAATACGATAAATCGCTGGAAATTTTTAAGAAAGCGGATTTGTATATCGCGAAATTTAAAAAACAAAGTTTAATTGATCAATATTCTAAAGAGCTACAAATCGGAATGAAAAAGGTCATGGATTGGAAAGCTTCACAAGATCAAATATATAAGGACCAACTTGGTAAGGCGAATGAAAATTTTGCGAAAGGACGTCAGTTTTATAAAATCGCAACAAATATTTTAAATACTGAACCAATGAAAAGCCGACAGAATGAGCCTGAGGTGATAGAGTTATTGGAAAAAATAAAAAAAATGGAAAAGTATTACGAAAATCGTAATGCGGCATATGCAACGGTGAAATCAAAGGATAATGTATTGGCGATAAAAGAATTAAAAGCAGTTCAGGCACTTGCTTCTGCCAATGCAAGTTCTTTGCCTACAACAGAACTTCCTCAACTACAAAAAAGCATTGATTCACTTACAAATTTGACAAAACCAGCGACACCTGTTGTCGTTAAAAATACAACTGAAGTAAAACAAGAGGTCATTGTCGGCACGAAACTAAAAGCACCAGGAGAACGTGTAACGGGGTCTTCCGACCAAGCCTACAATGAACTGAACAAAACAGCACAACAAAAAGCGGAACAACCACAAAAGCAAATTCAAGAAATAAAAGATGTTTTTGATTATCAAAATCATTTTAATCAAACAATGGCTTTTGTTCAACAGGAGGATGCAGTTAAAAAAATAGAGGAATTCAAGGTAGAGAAAACGTTAATTGATCTTAAAATACAAGAAGAATCAGTTGAGCGTCAAGCGGAACTTCAAAAAGTTGCTCAGAAAAACGAGGATGCGATTTATGCACGAAATAAAGAACAAGAAGAAAAACAAGTTCAAAATGCACAAACCATCAATGCGTGGAAGGATGCAAAAGATGTTTCGTTAGCAAATGAGCAAAAAACAGCTGAAAAACGCGAGGAGGCAGGAATGGAAAATGTAAATCGCGCGAAAAACGAGGAGGCTGTACGCCAGCAAAAACTAAAAGAACAAGAACAGAAGAACCTTACAGCTCAACAGAAAATGAAAACGGATTATGAAGTTACCGTTTATAAAAAGGAAAGTGAAAATGCTGCGAACCAAGAGCAACAACAAAAGCAAATTCAAAAAATCGCCGACTACAAACAAGAATTAACAAATACACCAAATAATTTAGCCGATGAAGATGGCGTTTTATATCCAAGAAACGCTATGACGGAACGTACATACAAGTTGAAAAATTCAATGGGACTTACGACATCGGTTATTGTTCGCAGGGTAGTGGTAGATAAAAATGGATATGGAGTTGTTTTCGAACAAACAACGAAAGAGAATGGAGTAAATGATTTCACGCGTAATGGTCAAATAATAACAGAGTATATTTGGAATAACGAGTCCTCTGGTGTTAATGTAATTGAAAAGTAAATTCATAGTTCATTGTCAGTAACTATTCGCTCCACAATCTAATCCAACTTACCTTTCTTGTACTTTCGTTAAAATTCAGTTCATGAGAGTACATTTTATTGCCATTGGTGGAAGTGCTATGCACAATTTAGCCATCGCCCTAAACCGTAAAGGAATTCATGTAAGCGGTTCAGATGATGAGATTTTTGAACCATCGAGAACACGATTGGAGAAAGAGGGTATCTTACCAGCGAAAATCGGTTGGGATGAGTCGCTCATTGATTCGAAATTAGACGCAGTGATCTTAGGGATGCACGCCCGTGAGGACAATCCAGAACTATTAAAAGCTAAGGAACTACAAATTCCTATTTTCTCATATCCGGAATACTTGTATGAGCAGAGCAAGGATAAAATGAGAATTGTTATTGGAGGGAGTCACGGAAAGACAACGATTACTTCCATGCTTTTGCATGCCATCAATAAACTAGGTTTAAATGTCGACTATATGGTCGGCGCGCAATTGGAAGGATACGATTGCATGGTGAAATTGACGACTGATTCCAAGTTTATGATTTTAGAAGGTGATGAATACCTCAGCTCTCCAATAGACCGTCGTCCGAAATTTCATTTATATCATCCAAACGTTGCACTCATCAGTGGCATTGCTTGGGACCATATTAATGTATTTCCAACGTTTGAAAATTATACGAGTCAATTCGAAATCTTTTGTGACTTGATCGAAGCAAATGGAAGTTTGATTTACAATACGGAAGATCCTGAAGTGCGTAAGCTTGGTGAGAAATCACGCGAAGGAATCACTTCAATTCCCTATCAAACACCAACTTTTGAGCCTACGGAAACAGGAACGCTTTTGCATTTCGAAGGACAATCCTATCCCTTGCTTGTTTTTGGCCCTCATAACCTGCAGAATTTGATGGGCGCGATGAATTTAGCGAAAGCAATGGGCATCGATAACGCTGACTTCTTACGAGCAATGTCGGATTTCACCGGTGCTGGAAAACGTTTACAAAAGGTGATTGAGCGTCCAAACTTCGTTATGTTTAAAGATTTTGCGCATTCTCCCTCTAAACTAAAGGCAACAACGACAGCGGTAAAACACCAATATCCGAATAGAAAAGTGATTGCATGCATGGAGTTACATACGTTTTCTTCCTTGAAAAAAGAGTTTTTACCACATTACGAAGGTGCGATGCTTGCGGCAGATGAAGCATTGGTGTATTTCAATCCGGAAGTCGTTCATCACAAGAAATTGGAACCGATTTCCATTCAACAAGTGTTTGATGGATTTGGTGGGGCAGTGACTGTAAAGGATAAAACCGAAGATGTTCTAGCATTTATTCGTGCTCAAAACTGGGATAATTCAGTGCTATTAATGATGTCCTCAGGCAACTTTGACGGCATCGATTATGATCAACTAGGTGAAGAATTATGCGCTACATTGTAAGTTTAGTTGTTTTATTGCTTTTCCTTGGGAGCTGTGGATTACCTAAATTTCAAGTTGAAAATGCGGTTTCATTAGACTTAAAAAAGGAAGAAAGTAAATTTTATTCCTTTTCGGTGGTCATTTACGATTTGAAAACCAAGCAGTATTTTTACTACAATGATTCCTTGGCACATGTTCCATTTACTCCGGCATCGACCTTTAAAATTCCGAATACGCTCATTGGATTAGAAACTCGTATTTTAAAAGATTCAACGACGAAATTGAATTTGGGAGCTTTGGATGATCCAACGTTGAAATTAGCTTTTCAGAACTCCATTGTTCCGTACTACCAAGAATTGGCCAAACAAATAGGGGAGAAGAACATGCAAACTTATTTGAAACGATTCAATTATGGGAACGCCTTGTCAACACCTGAGTTGACGACGTTTTGGTTGAAAGGTGACTTGCGTATTAGTGTTTTGGAGCAAATCGAATTTTTGAATAAAATAGAAAAGCGTCAATTGGGACTACGTTCAGAGACTTATCAAACCTTGATGGATATTTTTCAAGAACGACGCGATGGAAACGTGAAGCTATATGGTAAAACAGGGTGGGGAGTCCAAGATGGACAAGACATCGGTTGGTTTGTAGGATTCGCAGAACATTATTCGGATCGCTATTTATTCGCAACAGTGATGACTTCTCCGGAAGAGGCGTATGGCAAATTTGACTTTGGAACAAAACGTATTTCACTAACAAATGCCGCTTTTCAGCAACTCATTTATCGCTAATTACGAAAAACGATTCTTCTAAAAACGAGCGAAATCAATAAGGAATTCATCGTTGTGTAGAAAAGTAAAGCTAAAAGCGAAATCATCATAGTGAACTGAGGATCCAATTTGTTCTTCCAGTCCTTGATGGCTAATTCCTTGATTTCAACATCACTTTTATTTTCCAGTTCCGGTTGATTTTTTCGAATCGCATCTAATTCCTTTTTTGTGTCAATTCGAACATAGACTTCGTTCATTTTTTTTTCACGAAATTCCGGGAATATCTGTCCGTAATAGAAAAACAAAAATACGCTGACTACAACGGTGTAAGGAACTCCGGCTAGCATGCCGTTTTTGATGTCCACCAACAAGTTGCTTTCGGTTTGTGTTCGCTTATTTTTGTAAATACTCCAAGTAATGACAAACGTGAGTAGGAACATATTCAGTAGTCCGAAGTATTTAATTTCGTACAAAGAGATGTGAAGGGCTAATGCGCCCATTTTCACGGCGATCCAAACAAGACTAGCGATGAGTCCGTATTTTACGGCTTTGTTCATTATTTATTCATTGAAATCAAAAATTCTTCATTCGACATGGTGTTTTCCATGTGTGATTTTAAGAATTCCATCGCTTCAACTGGATTCATATCAGCAATAAACTTGCGGATTAGCCAAACGCGTTGAAGTATGTCTTTCTTCACCAATAAATCCTCACGACGTGTACCTGAAGCGGTGATATCGATTGCTGGATAAATACGACGGTTAGATATTTTACGATCCAACTGTAATTCCATGTTTCCTGTTCCTTTGAACTCTTCAAAGATGACTTCATCCATTTTGGAACCAGTTTCTGTCAATGCTGTTGCAAGAATAGATAATGATCCACCGTTTTCGATTTTACGCGCAGAACCGAAGAAGCGTTTTGGTTTGTGAAGAGCGTTTGCATCGACACCACCAGAAAGCACTTTTCCAGATGCTGGAGAAACTGTATTGTAGGCGCGTGCCAAACGTGTAATGGAATCCAGTAAGATGCACACATCGTGTCCACATTCCACCAAGCGTTTTGCTTTTTCTAGAACCATGTTTGCCACTTTTACGTGACGTTCAGCTGGTTCATCGAAAGTTGATGCAATGACTTCTGCTTTTACGCTTCTTGCCATGTCCGTTACCTCTTCTGGACGTTCGTCAATTAAAAGAACAATTAAATAGGTTTCAGGATGGTTTGCTGCAATCGCATTCGCAACATCCTTCAATAACATGGTTTTACCTGTTTTAGGCTGCGCAACGATCATTCCACGTTGTCCTTTACCAATGGGAGCAAAAAGATCCATGACACGCGTGGAAAGTGTTTCTTGAGCGTGACCAGTTAATTTGAATTTCTCCGATGGAAATAAAGGCGTTAAATATTGGAAAGGTACTCTGTCGCGAATGTATGATGGATGACGTCCGTTGATTGATTCAACTTTGACCAATGGGAAGAATTTCTCTCCTTCTTTTGGAGGTCGAATGCTTCCTTTTACGGTATCCCCAGTCTTCAAGCCAAAAAGTTTGATTTGATTTTGAGAAACATAAATATCATCTGGCGAAGGTAAATAGTTATAGTCTGAAGAACGTAAGAAGCCAAATCCTTCTTGAATAACTTCCAAAACACCTTCGGCTGAAACGATGCCAACTAAGTCGTAATTCGACTCATCCGGTTTTTCAGTCGACTCCACAGGAGTGTTTCGCTGGTGTTGTTGACGTTGGTGATTAGGATTCTGATTCTGATTCTGATTCGGGTTTTGTTGACGGTTATTGTCCCTTCTATTTTGTTGATTGGACTGACCTTCATTTTGTGTATGCGTGCGTTCAACACGTTCGTGACGGTGAACAGGTTTTTTCGCTTCTCTTTCAGGGCTTTCTTCTGTCGTTTCTGCGGGAAGAGTAATTTGTTTTTCTTCCGCTACAACATTCGTTGCTTCTTGAGCAGCAATGACTTCGGTTGTTTGACGAATTCGCGGTTTGCGTTCGTTTCGAACAGGAGCTTCAGATTCAATTGGTTTCGATGTTTTAGCGGGACGCGCAGTTTTTACTTCCTTAACATCTGCTGATTCAATTTCCTTTATTGATTCAACCTGAACTGGTGCATCTCCAGCTATTTTGGAAAGGAGATCAGATTTCTTAAGTGTTTCACTATTTTCTATTCCCAGGGTTTGTGCAATAGTACGAAGTTCTGAGATTTTTTTTGTCTCTAATGTTTTACGATCCATTAATGATTGTCTATGTAAATAACGTGTGATTTTGGAGATGCTTGAACCGATGGTTCGAAAGAATTCACCGCAAGTTTACTAAAAAATGTTTATTCAAACATCATTTTGTGAAAAAACTATGTTTTTCTTTTTTTCTTTTTTGCAGCTGGGAACAGTATGTTGTTTAATATCAGCCTGTAACCTGGTGAATTCGGATGTAAGCTTAAGTCCGTAAATGGGTCTCCAACGTAATGTTGGTAATCCTCAGGGTCATGTCCGCCATAAAATGTCCATGTACCTTGTCCTAATTCTCCATGAATGTAACGTGCTGTATTGGCAATTTTGTTTTCACCGAGTATCAGAACATTTGATTTGATGAGGTCTTTTCTGAAATCGGTTGTTTGACCCATAAATCCGTTAACGACATCTACATGACATTGTGTCAACATGGTTGGAACAACATCCCATTTTGCGGAGAAATCAAAGAGCGTAAATTGATCCATTTTCTCTGTAATTTGTCCTTTGGTTCGAAGATCACTTGCATCGATGTCACTGTATTCATAAACCATTGGGTCTTGAACTAAATGGAAATCATGAAAGGCAAACGTTTGATCGAAATTAAGTTTGTCCTGTGCCCGTGGGTCAGCTGGATCACCGTCGAAAACAGATGCGCATAAGTCGAGACCCTGAGCAGCCAAGGCAATATCAAAGCTATCCGTTCCGCTACACATGGTAAATAAGAATCCACCTCCAATAACGAAGTTCTTTAAGTTTTGTGCAACGGCTAATTTCAATTCTGAAACCTTATTAAATCCAAGCATTTTTGCATTTTTTTCAGCCACAGCTACTTGTTCTTGATACCACGCTTGGTAACGTGCATTCGCATAAAATTTACCATATTGGCCGGTGAAATCTTCGTGGTGAAGGTGTAGCCAATCGTATTTTGGTAATAGCCCCATAACGATTGCAGAATCATAAATTTTATCGTACGGAATTTCAGCGTACTCCAAGACAAGGGTCACGGCATCATCCCAAGGTTGCTTATTTGGAGGGGTATAGACGGCAATTTTTGGCGCTTTCTCCAATTGAACAATCTCCATGTTTACCTCTGGATTTGAGATTTCTGTACGAATTTGATTCACTTGTCCTTCCGCTAAAACTTGGTAACGAACATTGCGTAAGATTAATTCCTCTTCTAATGTTTTCAAATGCGGAACAAGAAACGACCCTCCTCTGTAATTTAATAACCATTCCACTGTGATGCTATTCTCAAGGCACCAAAATGCAATTCCGTATGATTTCAAGTGGTCTGTTTGAGCTTCATCCATGGGAATGAGCAACTGTGTACTTCGTCCTGAAAACGAAATCAAAAACAAGAAACTGAATAGGATTATGCGCATTTGTTAAAAAGGATTATCGTCTGAGCCACTGTTATCAAATATGTCGGAGTCTTCACCTTCATCCATTTTACTTTTGATGGTATAGGTGTTAAAGTCCTGATTGAATGAATTCATACCAGCATTTGCATTCCCACCGGCAATATCTAGCTCCGGAACTTCATGTAGGTTCTCAAATCGTGCATATTCCGGAACAAAACGCAATTGAACGGAATCCAAGGCACCATTTCTATGCTTCGCAATGATGATTTCTCCAATTCCATGTAACGAATTCCCATCGTCATCTTGGGTAATGTTGTAGTATTCTGGACGATAAATGAAAGATACGATATCCGCATCCTGCTCAATCGCTCCAGATTCACGTAAGTCAGAAAGCATTGGTTTTTTATCTCCTCCACGTGTTTCTACCGAACGACTTAACTGAGACAAGGCAATAATAGGAACGTTTAATTCTTTTGCGATTTCTTTAATCGATCGGGAAATAGTTGAAATCTCTTGCTCTCGGTTTCCTCCGCCTTTTCCGTCCTTGGCAGACATTAACTGAAGGTAATCGATAATGATCATGTCAATATTATGTTGAGCTTTCAAGCGTCTACATTTCGCTCTAAAATCGAAAATACTAATTCCCGGTGTATCGTCAATAAAAATAGGAGCTGTGGCTAATTTTGTGATGCGTGAGTGCAATTGTTGGAACTCGTGTTCTTTCAAATCACCTTTTCGCAGTTTTTCAGCAGAAAGTCTTGATTCACTAGCAATCAAACGTTTCACTAACTGAACAGAAGACATCTCTAATGAGAATACAGCCACACCCATGTTATAGTCAACAGCTGAATTTCTAGCCATGGAAAGAACGAAAGCCGTTTTTCCCATACCTGGACGCGCTGCTAATACAATCATGTCAGAACGCTGCCAACCGGATGTGATTTTATCCAATGCATGGAATCCAGTTGGAACACCGGATACACCATCTGTATTTTGAGCAGCTTTTTCAATTTCTTGAATGGCCTCACGGACAACGGATTGCATGGAGCTAACCTGCTTACTCATATTGTTTTCGGCGATCTGAAATAAATCGGATTCTGCCGCATTTAATAAATCGAATACGTCTCGCGTCTCGTCATAGGCATCTCGAATGATTTCACTGCTAACACGAATTAACTCGCGTTTGATGAATTTTTCTGAAATGATGCGCGCATGGTGTTGAATATGGGCAGAAGAAGCAACGCGATTTGTTAATCCAGCAATGTACGCTGCACCTCCAGCTGCCTCCAGTTCTCCATTTTTTTGAAGTCTTGAAGTAACCGTAACCAAGTCAATTGGATTTGTCGATGCAAATAATTCATGAATGGCCTTGTAAATAAATTGATGCTTTGGATCGTAAAAACTATTTTGATTCAAGATGTCAATCGTGTCGTTCACTGCGTTTTTCTCTAACATCATGGCTCCAAGAACAACTTGTTCAATATCAACTGCTTGGGGAGGTATTCTCCCAAGATCGTTGATCAATTGACCTTGTGTTTTTAAGCGTGTGATTGGTTTTCGAATGTTATCAGGATTGTCCATGAAACAAATATACGGATTCGAAAATCATCCTCCGATTCTCGGCTTCAATTTCTTATGAAAAAGATGTCAAAGGTACTTATGAACAATTGTTCATATCACTTTAGTTCTAATAATGCTTTCTTGGTTCCAATGTGTACGGTGATGTAATCAATTTCTTTTTTTGGACTTCGCGCAGGGGAATGTGATCTCCCGTAAAAGATGATTTGCAAATGAAGTTTGTTCCATGATTCTCTGGGGAATAGTTTTTTGGCGTCCTTTTCAGTTTCCACTACGTTTTTTCCGCTGGTAAGTCCCCACCGAGTAAGTAGTCGATGGATATGTGTATCAACTGGAAAAGCCGGATGTCCAAAAGCTTGTGACATCACAACCGATGCCGTTTTGTGTCCAACACCCGGTAAAGCCTCTAGGGCTTCAAATGAATTCGGAACTTGACCATCATGTTCATCTAAAATCATGTGGGATAAAGTCCAGATCGCAAATGCTTTTTTCGGTGAAAGTCCACAAGGACGTATAATTGCCTGTATCTCCTCAATGCTGAGTTTGATCATATCCGTAGGATTCGATGCTTTTGCAAAAAGTATTGGTGTGATTTTATTCACGCGTTCGTCGGTACATTGTGCGGAAAGTAACACGGCAATTAACAAGGTGTAAGCGTCGTCGTGATCTAAGGGAATGGGTGTTTCTGGATAGACTTTATCTAGTTCAGTCAGAACATAGTGTGCTTTTTCTTTTTTGGTCATTTTAATAAAATCCAAGGGTGAGTAAATGATACCAGCGGTCTTGACTCACTAAAAAATAGAGGAGCAAGATTCCACTCACGTAACGCGTAAAATAAGATCCCATGATAAAAAAGGCATCTTTTTTTCGATAAAGTAGAAAGATGTTTGGGATGAGTAAAAATGGAAACAAAACAAATTGAGCCCAGTAAAAACTGAAATGAATCGGTATTACTTGCAAAACATTGTTGCCGTAGGAAAGGACGGATACAGGCTGATGTAAAATGGCTGTTTTTTCAATTTGAATAAAGGGATTGACATCGAAAAAAGTATTGGAAAAAGCATGGAGAAAAAAACTTTCTCCATCTTTTGTTTTGGCTAAACTGACCAAATTTCCGTTCATGCTTTGATAAACGTCGGTCGAGTAGGAGCTCATCACGCTAGAAACGCGAATATTCGGCAAAATGAGGTCTAAAATTAGTGCAACCATTACGACAATACTGGTTATTGCGATGATGCGATGCAAAATAAATATTGGTCCGCTTTGCAAGCGTACATAAAGTTTTTCGAGTTCTTCGGCTTCTTTTTGTTTTCGAGCTTGGTATTTTTCTCGTGCATAGGATTGGTATTCTGCGTATTCGGTTTGGAAAGAAGGTTCTGAAGGAGTTTCAACTTCCTGTTGATGTTCAGGAGCTTGCATTAATAGCTCGTAGGCTTCTTGAATTTCAATGAATTTTTTTCCGGTATTCGGATTTTTGTTCACATCCGGATGGTACTTCTTTACCAACTCCCGATAGCGCTTTCGGATTTCTTCCTCATTCGCCCCAGGATTTAAGCCAAAAAGTTTATAAGCTGATCCACGCATGAGCTTGTGTTTGTTCTAAGGTGAGTTTTCGCTGAATTTTACCGTTTGCAGTAAAGATCATGGGAACCGTTTGTGCAAATTTCGGTATTTCAAATGGGGAAAATTGCTGAACAAGATCTGTTTTCTGAAGGGTGATGGAATGCTCGGAAAGTAATACGAGTGCTTCTCCCCAAATTGGATGAGGAATCGAACTGAGTATAAATCGACCGGAAACGAAGGACGAAAGTCTTTTTTCCAGTTCCTCAGGATGAATTTTTTTTCCCCCGCTATTGATAACGAAATCCGCACGACCCTTCCAACGAAAAGTATGTTCATCCACTATTTCTACTTCATCTCTTGTCAAAATGGCATTTGCTTGAATTTCAGGATAATGAATCGCTAGGCAATTTTCTTCACTCGAAAAATGAATACCTGGTAATGCGTGGTATTCACTTGATTTTCCAATTACACGAAGCGCTACATGTGAAATGGTTTCTGTCATACCGTAGCTTTGATAAGCGGTAATTTCATTTAAACGAAGCTGTTCGCATAATTCTTCAGTAATATCAGCCCCACCAATAAGTATGTGTTTGACATTTTTCAACTTGGAAAGTGAACCAGGGTTTTTAAGAATAAAGGAAAGTTGCGCAGGAACTAAAGCGACAAAATCAATCTGTTCATCAATCTGTTCAAATGGATCCAAAGTTGGATTGGTAATGAATAGTTGATAATTACCCACAAGTGCTCTGATGAGCATCATTTTCCCTCCAATTGTATCTGGTGAAAGGCAAAGCAATGCTTTTGTCTTTTCGTTTAAGTGAAAGCAAGCAATGGTTTTACTTGCTGAAACAACAACCTGATCTTTTGTAAACGTAATTTCTTTTGGCTTGCCTGTTGACCCAGAAGTTTGAATGCTCATGGCTTGCCCATTTTCCCAAATCTGGCAAAAGGTTTCAATTTTAGCCTGCAGTTCTTCTTTGAGTTGAATCGGTTGAAAAAGCGGATTCATTGCTAATATTCTATATCCAAGTTGAACAAGTTTTTCAAAGTATGCAAATTTGGATTTTTTCGAGCAAGTGCTGAAAATTTATCTTTTCCCGTTAAAAATTTTGTTTCTTTTTCCGGTTCGTTACTCATGGAAAGTTGGATCTCTACATGGTAATTTTGTAAACTCTTGCGCATGAACTCAATGAATCCCATAAGTTCAGCCTGAATGTAGTCCATTTGCACTTGGTTGTCTACAACAATCCCCAAGACTTCTTCACTGATTAAAACGGGATCTCTTTTAATTAAAGCATTGTAGAACGTTTCAAGTCCATTTTCCTTTACAACGTATGCATATTGTTTCCAAAACATTTTGACGTGCTCAATGCTAAATCCTTCGCGTGGTAAATCATCTAAATTCCCTGGTTGTTGGGATTCTTTGATTTTTTCAACAGATTCTTTTATAGATAGATGTCTTGTTTGAATAACTCCTTGCGGACTCGTTAATATTTTGGTTTCTTCCACCTTTTCTGGTGCAGTACTCACTGAACTTGCTGGTTTGTTTACAGGTGCAGTTGCTGTTGATTTTCGAAGTGTTTGTTTTGGAGATGGAAGAATATCAATTCTATCCGTCAGTCCTTTTTTTTTTCAGACTCTTGTTTTAAGGAACAGAGTTGCATGAGCGCTACTTCGATCAGTAGGCGTTGATTTTTCGAAGATTTATAGTCGACATCCGTCTTGCTTAAAATATTCAAGGCTTTCATGATTCGAAGCGCTTCGATTTCTTTCGATTGTTCAATAAATCGTTGACGAACTGTTTCAGGAACATCCAATAAGTTAGCTGTTCGAGCATCCTTACAGACCAATAAATTGCGTAAATGTTCTGCTAAACCAACGACGAAATGATGTCCATCGAATCCTTTTTCGTAAATGTCATTCAAAATCAATAGTGCAGTAGAAATATCTTCCTTTTCTGCTGCATCAACAACTTTGAAGTAATATTCGTAATCAAGAATATTTAAGTTATCTAGGACATTTTTGTAAGTAAGTGTTGTTCCAGCAAATGTGACAATTTGATCAAAAATAGAAAGGGCATCTCTCAATGCGCCATCTGCTTTCATCGCGATTTGATGCAAGGCTTCAGGATCAGCTGAAACACCTTCTTTCGTGGCAATTTGAGCTAAATGATCAGCAATATCTTTGACGCGAATCCGACTAAAATCGAATATTTGACAGCGTGAAAGAATCGTTGGAATAATTTTATGTTTCTCAGTAGTTGCCAAGATGAAAATGGCATGTTTTGGTGGCTCTTCAAGTGTTTTCAGAAATGCATTAAAGGCACTATTCGATAACATGTGAACCTCATCAATGATGTATATTTTGTGTGTACCTAATTGCGGTGCAATGCGCACTTGGTCAATTAAACTACGTATGTCATCAACGGAGTTGTTTGAAGCAGCATCTAGCTCGTAGATATTGAGCGAGTTTCCAGTGTGAAAGGACAAACATGAATCACATTGGTCACATGCTTCTATTTGTTCGGTTGGATTAAAACAATTGATTGTTTTGGCTAAAATTCGAGCGGTGGTTGTTTTTCCTACACCACGTGATCCACAAAATAAAAATGCTTGTGCTAAATGTTCACTTTTGATTGCATTCTTAAGCGTGTTCGTAATCGTATGCTGTCCAACAACCGTATCAAAGGTTTGTGGACGATATTTGCGGGCGGAAACGACAAAATCACTCATGGAACAAATATACCGTTTAAATTCTAATTTTTACTGTTTGATGAGCTGATATTGATACCGTTTATTCGGTGAAATGATCAAGAGTCGATAACTTCCAGCAGGAATTGTTTCAAATTCTTGATTGGAAGTTTCTATTTTTCCATTTCGAATGGACTTTCCATCTGATGAAAGCACATAATATTCTGAACCAATGAATTCAGTAGGTACGAAAAATGCGTTCATGATTGGATTTGGAAAAACAAATTGACTTGGTTCTGGTAACGATTGAATGAAATTGGTCGTGTCATAGATTCCCCTTTTGCAAAAATAGATTTTCAAGCTTCCTGAACGAACGTCTCCCCAGATGACATTTAAGGTGTCGTTTTTAAGGATAACGTTCATGAAATCGTTTCCAGAATCTTCTAAAATGGCTTGGTGATTCACCAATTGGTCACTTACAGAGAAGTCCGGTAACCAATTCGAAGTAGTAGCATTACGAACGGTGCAAAATAATTCACTTGAAACGGAGTAGCCTGTACCTGTCGCATTTCTTCGGTCGCGCCAGCAAACAGCTAAATCCCCATTGGATGCATAATCAGCCCAAATTAAATCTTGAATTTTTCCATTTCCAATAGGATCTTGATTGATGCGTGCGGGACTGGTCCAAGATGTACCGTTGTTTGTGGTTTCAATAAACACCACATCTGTTTCTCCAAAGTCATCACTTAAAAAGAAATAAGCCAACTGATTGGCATTGTTTGGATTGGATTTTAATAATGGACCTGCCTTAACAAGTGTGTTACTTGTCCCGAATCCCTGTCCTTGATAGGCAACATCATACGTGAACGTTTGACCTTGGTTATTTGACTGCGCTCGAATCAATCGTGGAAGTAAACTTTGACTCGGTAAATAACTCGGATAAAGTGCAGTAAATCGACCATCTGCTGTAACAACCGGTGAAGCCATAGGCTGCGGAATGACCGATCCAGAAAGAAATCCGGGAGCATCTAATTGTTCTGAGTTAAACGTTTGTCCTCCATTGCTACTAATGGAAATGTATGGATGATAGGGCGGAGTAATCATCATAGGTTGGTTGGCATTCATGTTCGTGACGTAAATGGTTCCAGCATTTGGTCCAGTTGTTTGATCGATGACCATCCATGGGCGATCAATACAAACTTGATTTGGACAGGAAGCAATATCCAAAACGATGCTTGGATTTCCCCAGTTTAGTCCTCCGTCGCTTGACTTTCTAACGAGCACTTTCCCTTCACTGAAGTTGGTGTTGTCGTAATCAATGTAACACATAAAAAGATTTCCCAAATGATCAAAGGCGAGTGAAACATCCGCACTGGAAAAAGTAGGGGAAATGTGTGCTTGCCAAATGGGCGTAGACCACGAAATCCCTCCATTAGTTGATACAGACGATTTAATGACCACTTTATTATTAAACTGAATTCCCATCCAAGCAGCAACCAAGTGTTGAGAATTTGATGGATTCATTGCAAGGTATGGTTCGCCTTCAAAGAGGTTTCCTTCGGAAACAAGTTGGTTTTGCGCACGGATTGTCGAACCCAAACAAATGAAAAGCAACACATTGAGAAGAATATTTTTCATTTTATAAAGGTAAAAAAAAACGCCATCCTTTAAAGAATGGCGTTTAAATTCAGTTTTTTATTCTCGACTTATTCGAAAACTTTCAAATCTATTTTCCCGTTAACGGTAAGCGAAGTAACCGTACCTGAAAGTACCATAGGACCAACAGATTGAGTAATGCTATGCGCAAATTTCATTCCGTTTACTTCTTTGAAATCGCCGTATGTAATCGTTGATTCCATGGTTTCTCCATCTCGTGTCATCACGTTGATGGTCTTTTCCTTCATGAACGTAGTTTTGTTGAAATAATCATAAGATTCATTTTTACCATCAACTGTTTTCAATACGTAGTAATCCACACCATTTATGTTTTCAATGCCCACTAATTCGTGCGTCAAACCATTTTTCACAAAGTTCATTTCAGGAATAATTCCGTTTGATTTCGATTTAGAAGTTAATTCTTCTTCTGTCAATTCAGTTTTTCCTGTCTGCATATTGAAGGTAAATCCTGTTTTCCCATCATAGAAAGATTTTTGGAAAACCATTCCTTGTCCTTCTAGTTTTTGTCCTTCCGTAAACGGTGCAACAAAAATCTCTGTAGATTTCAATGCGAATGGAATTTGATCACCTTTCAATTCATACACGCGTTCGAAGTTTTTGATTGCTTTTAACTTCTTTGCGGCAGCTTTTTTAGAATTAGTTCCAGTTAACGCAAACACATAATTGTCGATCAGTTGAGCGGAACTAATGTCTGCAGGTTTGGTATCCTTCATTTCATTTCCAAATGGATCTAACACTTCAATTTTTCCGTCTGCGTCAAAGCGCTTTAATTTTTCAAAGACCTCTTCGTTACCAACAACGATGATGTTGCAATTTTTAGAAGTAAAATATTGCTGTGCCATTTGAAGGATATCTTCTTTCGTCACACTTTCGAGGCGTTGTAAATACGTTTGATAGTAATCTTTTGAAAGATCGTTTTTGATGATGTTTAAGGCAAAACGAGCAATGGTTTGTGGACGCTCTAATGAACGTGCAAATCCACCGGCCATATTTGTTTTTGTTAGATTCAATTCCTCATCTTTTACGTATTCATTGGTGATTTTTTGGAATTCCAACAAAATTTGCTCAATCGCTGAATCCGTTACAGCATTTTGGAAATTTCCACCTGCCGACATCCATGAACCATCTTCGGTAATGTTTAAGCTCGAGTAACAACCATATGTGTAGGCTTTGTCCTCACGAAGATTTTGCATCAAACGTGTTCCAAATCCACCACCACCAAGAATTCCGTTAAGTACGGTTAATGGCAATTGATTTTTATCACCCGTTTTCATTTCGATTGGAAATGTAACATAAACAACGGATTGAACAGCCCCTGGTTTTTTCACAAACACAACACGGTTACCTTTGGTATAACTTCCCGCATTTGGTTGTTGGCGGTATACATCTCCACCGTTCCAAGCACCGAAGAATTTGGATACCATTTCTTTTGTTTGTTCTAACGTAATGTCACCAACCACCACTAAATAACTTCCGTTAGGTGTGAAGTTAGCAGTATAGAACGAAACCACATCCTCTCTTGAGATGTTGTTTAAGGTTTCTTCTGACATCACATCGCTAAATGGATGATTTGGAAAGTTGATTTTTACCGTTGCATTTTGAGCCATTGTTCCTGCGTCTGATTTTGCAGACATCAAACTTGAAACGTTTTGTTTTTTGATGCGATCAAATTCAGATTGCGGGAAGTTCGCATTTAATAAGACATCAGACATTAAGCGAAGACCTTTGTCCATGTGTTTTGTTAAACAAGACATCGATAAGGATGATTTGTCTGCTCCCAAGGATGCACCAATAAAATCTATTTCTTGATCCAATTGATCTTTTGTTCTGTTCGTGGTTCCAGACATAATGAGCGAACCAGCCATATCGGCAAGTCCAGCTTTTGAACCTTCTAAACGTGGATCAGAACCCATGTTTAAGTCAAAAGAAACCCGTGGTAATTTGTGGTTTTCTGATAGGATAACCGTTATACCATTTGATGTTGTGAAAACTTCAGAGTCCTTGATGTTGATTTTTTTTGCTTGCGTTGGAGCAGGCATAACCGAGCGATCTACTTGAGCTGTTGTCCAAGTACCTAACGCTAG
>CANHMH010000004.1 GCA_947461635.1 Flavobacteriales bacterium
GTTTAATGCGTAAAACCTTTGTGAGAATCAAATCTGTTAAGGAGCTAACACGCATTTCACGCCATGCCTCACCATAATCATGGTTCTTTTTTTCCATTAACTCAAAAGCCTCTTTTTCGATGTTTTTGTACGCCTCCATTGCTTGTTCAATGGTCATGTCATCGTTTATTTTCGCTTCATGACGTAGTTGAATTATTGCCATTATGCAATAATTCACAATCGCCATAAATGCATCTTCAAAAGACTCACCCACTTTATTCTCCCCTGTTTCTTGAATGGTTCGAATACGTTGTGCTTTAATGAAAATTTGATCGGTAAGTGAACTTGGACGCAATATTCTCCATGAAGGGCCATAATCGAGTGATTTTTTTTCAAAGATCTCTCGGCAAACATTCATTACATTTGTGTATTCTATTGTTGTTTTTTCCATGTGATTTATATGACTTCAAGCACCTCCTTTCGCATCAGTCGCTTTATACAAATTAAAGGACAATTATACGATTTCAGCATCCCAAAGATAATGGGAATTCTGAATATGACACCAGATTCATTCTATGAAAAAAGTAGATTGACCCCAAATTCAGACTTGATTTCAACGGTTTCTAAAATGATTGAAGCAGGAGCTGACATCATCGACATTGGCGCAAGCAGCACGCGTCCAAACGCAGCAACACCAAGCGCTGAAATAGAATTAGAGCGATTAAAAGATGTCCTTCCTCTTTTGCGTAGCGCTTTCCCGAACACATTGTTATCCATTGATACTTTTTATAGTGAAGTGGCAGAATTCGCTCTTAAAAACGGTGTCGACATTGTAAACGACATATCTGGTGGACAATTCGACCCTGAACTATGGAATGTACTTGCGAAACATAAAGCCACCTATATCCTGACGTATCATCGTGGAGAAAAATTCAATCAGGGCACCTCGTATGTTAAGGATCATTTTATGATGGATGTTCTTCGGTATTTTTCTGAAAAAATTGCACAACTTGAAAAATTAGGCATCCATAACATCCTTTTGGATCCAGGATTTGGATTTGGAAAAACAATCGAAGAAAATTACCAACTCATTCAATCCTTCGACATGCTTCAGCTCTTCGAAAAACCAATACTCGTTGGGATTTCTAGAAAATCTATGATTCGTGAATTAACACATGTCAACACGGAAAATTCCTTAAATGGTTCTACTGCCCTCCATGCTCTATTATACACGAAAAATACGCATGTTTTTCGCGTTCATGATGTCAAAGAAATGAATGAAGTACGCATTTTGATGCAGGCTTGTCTGTAAATCTTTATGTAATTGAAACTTTTTTGCTTACTTTCGTATTATTGAATCAACTTTTCAAGCTTTATGAAATCAATTTTCCTCTTTGCTGCCTTGTGTTTTACGCAACTTCTTGTTGCTCAAGCACCAAGTGCAAACTTCACCATATCGGATGAAGATTTAATCCTTTGTGAAGGCGACTGCATTTATGTCACAAACAACTCTACCGGTGGTGACTTAAGTTATTTATGGTCCTTTCAAGGGGCAACTCCAGCAACTTACGTAGGTCAGAATCCTGGTCCGATTTGCTTTCCAGTTGCAAGTGGTTCCACTCCATTCTCCATTACATTAGTGGCGACAAATCTTTCAGGTGTAACGAGTACTTTAACACAATTTTTAACTGTTAATACAACACCATCTTTAAACCTTACACTTTCTGACACAACTGCCGGAGCCTACGTTGAAATCAATGATACAACGATTAATATGTATCAAAACGCATATTTGTATTCGGAAGGTACTCCAGCAGGTGGGAATTTATATTGGTATCCAAGTGGAATTGTTTCTGACAGTATTTTAGGTTGCGCACCTTGTATTGCCGGAGATTCATTAACTGTTAGTCCTTTCTTTACGACCAATTATGTTGCAACATATACTTTAAATGGTTGTTCCGTTTCAGATACCGTTCTGGTTACTGTAAACTTTGCAACACAAGTGAAGGTTGTTCTTCCAAATTCTTTCTCTCCAAATGGGGATGGTGAAAATGATTTTTTTCGTGTCTTAACCAATGTAGATGCAGACCAAAACTTCACAAATAATGCAAACAACGGGTTTCAAGAAGGTGGCGCTATTGCAGAAATGGATTTAAGGGTATACAACCGTTATGGTCAAATGGTATTTAGAACGACGAATCCACACGAAGGATGGGACGGGACTTTCAAAGGGAAACCTTTAAATCCTGCAACCTACACGTATATTTTAAACTTTAGAACCATTGATGGCCGATCCGATGATCGTTCAGGAAATGTTACATTATTTAGATAATCCCTATGAAAAGAATTATCCTTTTTTCGGCAGCTGCTTTATGTTTTTTTAAAGCGAATGGCCAACAAGATAAAACGATTAGTGCTTGGTATCAATCACAAGTATTGTACAATCCAGCAGCTGTAGCTACTGGTGCTGAAGACTACAGCATTTTCACGAATTACCGTTCACAATGGTTAACTGTTCCTGAAGCTGGAATGAGAACCAACACTTTAAATGCGGAATTTAAAATTCGCGATGGTGTCATGGGTAGAAATAGCTTTGGCGTTGGTATCGCTGCCATCAATGATCAAACAGGAGATGCGAGCTTAATGACTACAAGCGTTTCAATTCCGTTTAATTATACAGTGGCGTTAGACCGTAACAATAAATTCTCTGTCGGACTTTCTCCTGGATTCTACCAACAAAGTGTAAATCGTGGTTCACAAACATGGGAAAACGAATGGAATGGGATTGGCTTCTTTACATCACCGAATACAGAATTAAGTTTAAATAGTTCTTACGCGACAATTGATTTAGGAACTGGTGTTTATTACCAACATGCGACAAGAAATAAATCTACTTTTTACGCTGGTTACGCATTGAATCACTTAACACGCCAAAAGATCGCCTTTTCATTTGGTGGTGATAAAATGTATTCAAACATGGTTGTTCAAGCAGGCGCTGACATTGTTACCAAAAGACGTGATGTTCATGTTCAACCAAGCATGATTTATTTCCGTACTGGACCAACGTATAACTTTACAGCTGGAGTTTCATTTGAGCATACCATCAAAGAAGGTTCAGAAATCACGAACATCAATAAATCAAATAACATCACTTACGGAGTTTACTACCGCCATAACGATGCGATTATTGCAACAGTTGGAATGAAGCTTAAATCGGTTAAATTTGGATTAGCATTTGATGCTAACTCTTCAAAATTAAATCAAGCGACAAGCAGTATCGGTGCTATTGAAGTTTACTTCAAAACCATGCTTTCTTATAAAAAATCAAGCCACAGAGGTAAATTGAAATAGAGAATATCTTAAATAGAGAAAAGTCCCTGACGCAATCGTCAGGGACTTTTTTTATACAGAAATTCCGTGAGATTATGGACTCAATATTCGGTCAGTGAATCAATTCATTTGAACTGCGTATTCAAAAAAAATGTACCAGACTACTCTGGTAGCCGAGTTTTAATCGAAATGAATAAGACCAACTAACATAACTCAAAAAATGTAACATATTATCTTCAGTTATTCATTGTATAACTATGGGTAACAAATTCGCATTGTGCAAGCAACTAGTTTTTTGGTTAACTCATTCGACTTAGATAGTTCTAGAGTCTTTCCGACACAGCATGTTATCAAAAATTCCGATTCTCCCTTCGCATCTATTATTAATTAATTGTAACTTTTTTTCACTCGTAACAATTTTTTGCAATTATATTTTATATTTGTGTAAGAACCTGAATATGAATGTAAAGACAAACGCTTTCTTACAATAATTCTAAATGAAGAGGCCTCCCTATTCATTGTAGTTTTTTAAGGGTCAAATATCGAGACCTCCGCGTTTAACCAAGCACGATTTATTTTTAAACAGCACCAACGTATAACATCACTACATGAGTATGTTTTGAGCATCCCATCAAAGAAGGTTCAGAAATCACGAACATCAATAAATCGAATAACATCACTTACGTAGTTTACTACCGCCATAACGTAAGAACAATCCAAATAAAAAATAACTCCACTTTAAGATAACTCAAAAGATGAACAAGCTTTCAGAAAAAAGCAATAAATTTATACTATGAATGAACTCATCAAATCCATTTCTGAAAAAAAACCTCAATTTATCTGTAGAGACACTGGTGAGGAAATGATCCTAATTCGCCTGGAAAATAACGTCGCCGATTTCAATCAATACCTTACATTAAACGAAGTCGGTGCTTTTATTTGGGAGAATCTGAATGAGGGTGACGATGAATCCTCACTTACCGCAAAGATTTGTGCCGAATTTGAAGCGAATGAAACGGAGGTACTTCTTGATTTACAAGCTTTTTTAGAAAAACTTCGAAGCTATTTAGAAATAAAATGATGTCAGAAGCTACGATTCACTTAAAAATTGCAGATTTCATCTTTCAATTGTTTGTGCCGAATAATGTTCTTTTTAGCTTGGATTGCGGTTTTGAAGGATATGTGACAGAGGGGAGAGCAGAAATCGGAGATGGAGAGCCCGTGGATCTAACAATTTACTGTCATGTTGGATGTTCGAATGCACCAAAAATATGGGGGGGAGAAATATACAGTGCTAAAAATGATGGTATTGCTTTGTGGAAAATTTTCAAAACCCATGAGGGTATCTGCATTCATGTTAATGATTCAGAGGAAATATCCCGTTTGCAACACATCGCATTTTATCAAGAGGAAAAACAAGAATGGAACATTTATTCCGACTTGAACGAAAGTCAAACTTTGGAATCCTTACGCTACCCCATGTTGCCAATCATTCTTTATTATTTAACGACTCAAACTTCATCTCTTTTGGTGCACGCATCTGGAGTATTTGATGGAAAGCACGGAAGACTTTTCTCAGGATTCAGTGGCGTGGGAAAAAGCACCATGGCTGGTCTTTGGCAAGACTCAGGCGCAAAAATCATCAACGACGATCGACTTATGTTACGTAAAATTGATGGACGTTGGTGGATGTTTAATACACCCATGTATTATTCCGATTCTCCGAAAAAAGCTCCATTGGATTTTATTTATTTGCCCTTTCATCAGGTTAAAAATACCTATGAACGAAGTAATGGCCTTGAAATGAGCATGCGTTTTATGGCACATTGTATTCAGCATGGTTATAATTCTATTCATGTTCAAAGGCATCTAGATAACGTATTAAATCTTTCCAAAGAAATGCCAATTGCACGTTTAGGCGTTGTTCCAAACATGGATGTTTTGACTTTTATCAAGGATCATGAACAAGCGTGAGGATTTTGTAAATGATTTAAGTTTAGAGGCCCATTTTTTGGTCAACATTCTTCGCGCACATGTGCATCAGCAAGCGATGCCGGTGATTCCGAATGATATAAATTGGCGAACATTTTTAACATTATGTTATGCTACACATTATGCAGGGATTTGCCTGGACTTATTCAAATCATACGATTCAACTGAAATTCCAGCGGACGTTTTTCTTCAGTTAAAATCCTATCAACTACGTGTGTTGACTTCCAATGAACGTTTATTGATTCAATATAAAACATTGGAACAAATTGCCAATGAAGAACAGTTGCTCCTTTATCCATTAAAAGGAATTACTTTGATGCCTCATTTTTACGATAGAAATTATCACCGACACATTTCAGACATCGATGTATTGATTGACGGCAATCAACTTTCCCAATGGGAACAAGTTTTAACAAAGAACAACTTTCGTATTAAGAGAAGGTATGCCAAGTCACGTTTTCATGAACAACACAACCTGAAATATGATCCTTTGCAAGCGTTTAAACAAAATACTGTTGTGGACTTTCACGTTTCATTGAATTCCGGGTTTCATCACATTGATATACCGATTGAATCATTACATAGGAATCGCAATCATTCACATGAACTAAATCAAGTTGATCAATTGATTTTTGTATGCATGCACGCATACAAGCACTTGTATTATGGACAAATAAATTTACTTCACTTGATGGATATTTTCTTAGTAAAAAAAGGGGTGTCTTCAACTATGCTATTGGAACGTTGCGCGCATTTTAATTGTCAGAGAGAAGTGGAACAAGCCCTAAACATCGCGCTTTTTTTCTTTGGAGATAACAAAAAGAACATTCCTTCTTGGCAAAGGGCTATTTTGGGAAAAGAACTACAATCAAATAAACTTTCTAGAAGTACAAAGTGCTTATTTTCCTATCGAAAACACCTTCAAATTCCTGTTTCCTGGCACTTAATCCCCTCCTATTTATGGTTTCAGGTTTTTCCGAGTGCAGCTTATTTACGTCAAAGTGATGGGTATTCAATGTATGCATTAAATTGGCTGCGAAGAATTCTTCGTTTAACAATGAATCGCTAAAATGCTTATTATAATCTTATTTATCCGGGTAACAGCAATTTAGTCACGATACCACATGACTTAAAAAACAAAGACAAGAAAAAATCCTATTTAAAAAACTTAAATGGATTAAATACAAGACTATTTTGTCCCGGATTTGCTGGAACAGGATCTTGAGATGTTGTGAAATACGTAAATTCTGTATCAATTTGAATTTTCTCCACCACTGGAGTTTCGTATTTCTTACGACTTCCAGTCTCTTTTTTGTTTGCTTGGGTATGCATGTTTTTTTTTTTAGTTCATCAATTTTCAATACTGTAGATGCGAAACGATGTCTAACAGTATTTCTCTGAAATAAATTTAGTGTAATAATACTACTTTTTTCTTTAAAATTACTTTTCCATAATTTACTTCGACAAAATAAATTCCAAATTGTTCACCTAAATGTATCGATTCTTCTTGATTATTAAATAATAGATGCTCAACGATACGTCCACTCGCATCGTGCACTTTTATTGAACCTTCTGGTTTGAATCCTTCTTCCAATCGAATTGTAAGCAAACCTTCATTATCACTAATGATTTG
This sequence comes from Flavobacteriales bacterium, assembly GCA_947461635.1. GTDB lineage: Bacteria > Bacteroidota > Bacteroidia > Flavobacteriales_D > Crocinitomicaceae > UBA952. The sequence goes on from CANHMH010000004.1 coordinate 6,935, forward strand.
AATATTTTCAGTTGTTAATTCATCTGTCCCAAGGATTTCCAAGTCAGCAGGACCACCACCAAGTACCGGAGCATTCGCCAATTGAAAATGAATCACAAAACGAGATGAATTAATTCCGGCATTCCCAAAGAATGAATAAACCGGATTAATCGTTAAATCTTGAAGCACGCCTTCTTGTTTGTCTTCCAATAATATGAGTCCATCTTCGATATTCATTTCTTCCGCTTGGAATATGTAGCTTTTACTTAATGGTAAATCTAATGTTAAGGGCACAGATGTCTTCGCTTTTACATTTTTCATTCCATTGATGACTAATTTCTTCGCATTCACGGTGGAATAAAATTGTGCAGAGCCCGTTGCCATCATTTTTTCTGAATCATGTTCATCTAACGATGTACTGGCATCAGGTGACATAAATAAGATGACTTGGTCTTTGCTTTCGCCATCCAACATATTGAATCTTAAAAATGCTGGAAAATCTTGTGCTGAACTGCGAAGTCCAGCCCCATTAGATTGATGACTTCTCATGCTATTGTCCAACGCCAAAGATCCGGTTTGACCATCAGCTATCACTTTTACCCAAAATCCTTGCATCGGAGCAATGTATTTTGTCATAGGTGTCCCTGAAATACTTGTCCCTATTTGGTCAAATGAATTGTACGTTTCTAATACATTGAAATTACTCCCAAGTGCCGTTCTTACATACATTGTTGTTGATACATTTGTTTTACCAACCATATCCCAGTCCAAATAACTTGGATACGGGTTACTCACTAAATGACAACCTCTAAACTGTGCCGTTGTACCCGTGCGGGTCAAGTTTAAAAGACCCAATGCTCCATTTGAAATTCCAGAGCCAGAGAAGTTGATTGTTTCAGATGTCTGGCCGCTGCGCAATACATATGATTTCCCCTGCGCCAAAGCTTGTCCAGATGCCATTAATGAATAGTTCGCATTGGTCTCATCCCATTGCCATAATTGGTTTCCTGTAGATGACAATAAAGCGGTACTCGATCCATTTGACAATGGACTTCCTAAATACCAGAATCGTCCGTTTGGTGTTGCGCCACCTGTACCGGTGATGGTTTGTTTGACGTTGTATGTTCCAGTACCAGAATTTGATCCAGAACCTGTTTGAACTAAAGTTGCACCATTTTCTATGGTTAGAGTGCCATTGTTAACGATGTTACCCGTTAGAGTAAGCTGAATGTTTGGATCAACAATAACAGTACCTCCTGAATTGATGGTGAGGTTAGTTAAAGATTGATTCGATGAAATTCTCAAAATCGCGTTTGTATTAATTGTTGTTAATCCAGTATACGTACAGCCTGAATTGTAAATTACGGAAGAACCTGTATTTCCACCAATAAAAACAGCATTTGACACACTTGTTGAAATACTATTTGCAGTAAGTCCATCGCTTATGGAACCAGGTGTTAAATTACCACCTGCAGCTAGCGCATAACCTAATTCAACCGTCGTTGTGGATGAAACAGAACAGGACTTCCAAAAAGCATTATCATTAGAGTTTCCATCCCACATATCAGAACCATAAATTGAAAATGAGGTGATTGGATTTGCGTTTAATAAAGTAAAGTTTTTAACGTCACTATGGAAGCCACCGTTTACAAACAAAGAAGCAGTAATTATAGTAGGGCTAAGAATTTTTACTTTGAATGTATAATCTCTGAAAATATCCTGAGAAGGACTGTAGTTAAACGATGCAGCGGAAGAGCCATTTGAGATATACCAGGAGCCAAAATTATCAGTATTTATGCGCAATTTAGAACCACTAATATTATTCGCGTAGCTTCCACCTTGAGTTCCTGTAGCATTTAACGAAAAACCTATTTGACCAAACGCACGTGTGCAGTTTACAGTAATTGAAAATTCATCTCCAATTTGCAGAGACCTCATGGCAGTGCCAGAGTTATCACTGGTCGTTTTAAGATCCCTCCAAGCTACCGTTTGTTTAGCATTTGTATTTGCCCACATTCCTAGTTCTACTGAACCATTATTAAAAAAACCTCCTCCACTATTAAATTGAGTGGGGAAAAACCCATTTTGCATGGTTATTCCCAAACTCGATGCTTGTCCAAATAAGTTTCCGAGACAAAAAATAAAAACAAAACATAATTTAGCGCTTCGCGGAAGTAACTTGTTCAATTTCATAGTCATGCAAGTTTAGTTAGTGTAAAAATAACACAGAGAAAATAAAAAACAAATTTTTTTCCGTTTTTTAAGCGCAGAAAAATTGGTGGAAAGGCAGAAGACTCATGAAAAACATTTCGGTTAAAACCACGTGGCAATCGTTCATAAGACCCCATAAAACAGGGTGTAATTGAATCGTATTTTCTTGCTAATTACTTCCAATTAAAAGTAATATCATGTAGAGCGGATTTGAATGTTATTTCCTTGGAGTAATTTATTCTTGCATCAATTAAACCAAAAAAGATCTGTTTTTCAATTGAAGATTTCTAGTGAATGAAACTGTGAAAATTTAATCCTCGTAACGGCTTTATTAACTTTTGGAATTTAATACAATCGTTTAAAACCACTTTGTGTTTCATACTTATCTGCTTCCTTATCTAGCATTATTTTATTAAGGTTGAACAAAGATTTTTTGAAGTTCAATATTTTGATAAGTAGATACTCGAACATAATAGATACCAGAACAATTATCTAGGTTGATGATTGTTTCTTTTTCAATTAATTTCTTTTTTAGTATGGTACGTCCACTTGCGTCGATCACTTCTAGATGTGCATCTTTCATTTCTGCGATGGGAAAATTGACACTGATTTGCCCTTTACCATTTGAAAGAACATTAATGTGTGAAGATTGAGAACTAAAATCCGTAATATTCGCAGATAGCTCATTGGTTTCAAAATCATTCGTTACGAATTCTGCAGAACGTAAGTGAAAATGAATCACAAAACGAGTCGTGTTGATTCCGACATTGCCAAAGAATGAGTAAATAGGGTTAATCGTTAAATCTTGCATCACTCCTTCTTGCTTATCTTCCAATAAAATGAGTCCATCTTCTATATTAAATTCTTCCGCTTGGAAGGTATAGCTTTTGCTTGACGGTAAATCTAATGTCAAAGGAATAGATGTCTTCGCTTTTACATTTTTCATTCCATTGATGACTAATTTCTTTGCATCAACAATTGAATAAATTTGAGCGGATCCCGTTACAGGTAATTTTTCAGAGTCATGTTCATCCAATGCTGATGTTGCGTCGGGTGACATAAATAAAATAACTTGATCTTTATTCTCACCATCCAATACATTCATTCTTAAGAAAGCTGGAAAATTTTGTGCTGAACTGCGAAGTCCTGCTCCATTCGCCTGATGACTTCTCATGTCATTATCCATTGCTAGGGAACCAGTTTGACCATCAGCTGTTACTTTTACCCAAAATCCTTGCATCGGAGCAATATCTTTTGTCATGGGTGTCCCTGAAATACTTGTCCCTATTTGGTCAAATGAATTGTACGTTTCTAATACATTGAAATTACTCCCAAGTGCCGTTCTAACGTACATTGTTGTTGATACGTTTGTTTTGCCAACCAAGTCCCAGTCCAAATAACTTGGATACGGATTACTAACCAAATGACAACCTCTCATTTGTGCTGAAGTTCCGGTACGGGTTAAATTTAAAACGTTTAGTGTTCCATTAGACAAACCGGTTCCTGAGAAATTGATTGTTTCTGCTGTTTGTCCACTTCTAAGTACATACGATTTTCCTTGCGTCAACGATTGACCTGAAGACAAGGTCGCATAATTCGCATTGGTCTCATCCCATTGCCACAATTGGTTTCCTGTAGATGACAATAAAGCGGTACTCGATCCATTTGACAATGGACTTCCTAAATACCAAAATCGTCCGTTTGGTGTTACGCCACCGGTACCGGTGATGGTTTGTTTGACGTTGTATATTCCATTACCAGAATTTGACCCTGATCCAGTTTGAACTAACGTTGCACCGTTTTCGATGGTAACTGTTCCGTTATTTGTAAGCACACCGCTGATCGAAAGTTTTGCTCCAGATTGAAGCGTGAGGGTTTTTCCTGAATTTATGGTTATCGAAGTGATTTCAGGTGAATTCGTACACGTAGCTGAATTAGGAATAGTAATATCGATTGAACCGTCCGGAATTCCAGTTGGATTCCAATTAGAAGAAGTTGACCAGTTAGTGGATGTTGTGCCGGTCCAAGTATAAATACTTGGAATAGTTGCTGTCACTGTATTTGAAGCCGCGCCACTACCAACGGAATTTATCGCTTTCAATTGAACACTGTATGATGTTCCCGCGCTTAAATTAGAAATTACTAAAGGAGAACTTGTCACAGCGGGATTTGGAGTAATCCAGGTTAAACCATTGTCTGTGGAATAGATGTAATTCGTAATACTTACACCTCCATTTGACGTTGGAGCGTTAAAATCGACTGATAGCTGCGTGTTATTGGGTGTAATTCCTGTGATTGTGGGAGATGAAGGAGCCGAAACACCAATATTCAATGGAATTGAATTATAAACGATAGCATCATCAACAAAAATATTAGCTGAGTTTAAAGTACTACTTATACCGATAAATGTACCCGAATTTATAGAAGTATTTGCCGGTAATTGGGCTTCTGATAAATCATTTCCAATTATTGTCCCATTAACATATAGGTCAAATTTTTGAACACCAACAGAATTTGCAATCCCATTGTAAGAATAATTAATTGTACCAGTTGATTTATTATTTCCAATAATTTCGATTTTATAAACTACACCAGAACTAAAAGTCGAAGTTGTTAATGAAGTTGTTGAATTTGTACTTCCTGATCTATATGTTAATCCTATTGAACCACCTGCACCATAAGTAAAATTTAATCCAGTAAAAACTTGTGAACCTGTAAAATCACTCGCATCAGAATACATTGCTCCCGTACCCATATAAAATTTCCACACTCCTGAGTTGGCACCTGCGCCTCCAGATGCATCACCGAATAAAACTTTAAAAGATGTATAAAATTCAGTTCCACTTGTATACCCTACCCATGGTGAGAATTTTGTTACACTTGCGGATGTAGAAGCAGATGCTCTAACAAAAGAGCCTGTAGTTCCAAGTGGATTAGACGAATTTAACAAAGAAATTGAAGCTGAAACACCCGCCCTAGCCCATGTAGCACCGGATGTTGGTGTTGGAATAAATGATGTTGATCCAGTAGAACTAGTATGCGAAGAAACACTTGATCCAAAATTTTGACTGGCAACCTGCCCCATCAAATTTCCTCCAATTAACGTGAACATTATGATGCTCCTAATTCTAGTAAGAGTCATTGCTTTTGGAGTATGAATTAAATGAAATTGAACTGATTTCTGTTCGATTTGGTGAGTTTTCATGGTGATGAAGTTGTCTATAAAGAGAGACTGTTTTATCCACCTCAAATTTCTCCTTTATAAATTGCTTGCCTATTACGTTTGTATTATGATATTACCAAATTAATGGCCTCAAAAATGATGGCATTGTTAAGTCAATTGAGAAGAATCAAAAAGTTTGATTAGGCAATACTTCTTGAAATAATGAGAATTTTGAAAAAAAGGATATGCTTTCGCAAATTTAAAAACGTGATTTACCTCTTAATTTCGATTCAAAATGTTTCCATAACCAGAATGGCAAAGAATAAAACCTTCCAAATAATAACACTGTGCGTGAAAGAATAGATGTTGGTGATAGTTTTATCCATTTATTTCCGTGGTAAATCATGGATACCTTTGCCAAATAAGTATCCTTTCCAACTGGTTCATCTGGATTTAGGTTAGAATCCCCTTTGGTAATTAGATGAACCATTTCATTCTCTCGAAGAATGTGATGAACTCGGTGAATCACCAAATAATCTTGTTTTTGAAATGCCACCAAATCACCTTTTACAATCAAAGAAATGTCGACTGGAGTCAATTTTACTTTTTGTCCTGGACGCAAAAATGGAATCATACTTTGACCAAAGGCACTTAATTCTACAGAATGACCTTCCATTAATAAGGACTTTACTGTTTCACTTAAGTATTGCTTCGTTTCTTGCATTTTAATATTCTCCTTCGTTCAAGTTTCAGCGAAGATGGATCCCACCCGTGTGAATTATAATCACTTTCTTTCCTGCAAAAATAGGATTCCCTAAAGAAATTTCATTGTTTAATGCAAAAAACACTTTCCCAGTATAAATTGGTTCGATTTGAAAATCATTCATACAGTGAAATTCATCTATAAAAGACATGAGTTCTTGACTTATTTTTGCATAACCACCATGGTGTTGATTATCCCAGATGATGAGTTTAGAACAAAGAGAATCGAATAAAACATCGTCATTGAGTAATTGCCGCATTTCGTTTAAAACTTCGAATCCTTTCAACACAGGAACAACAATCAATTTCGCGTTTTCGGGAATCGACAATAGTAAACCAAGGCTTGTCGTGCATGTTCCTTGGGCCACAAGATAATAATCAAAGTCTTGATCTAATTCCGAGACGATTTCGGCACACCCTTGAATGCCTAGTAGGTTTGCTCCGCCCTCGGGAATAGACCAATATAAGGCTCCATCTATCTCAACTATTCCACTTTGGTGTTTCTGCTCTGTAAATTGAGAACGAGTTAAGAATTCCAATTTCATTCCCATTTCATAACATTGCTGTAAAATGGGATTCGAATGAACTGTCAACTCCTCTCCCCTTACCTTTCCATATACCTCGATCCCTAGTTCTTTTCCTGCTGCCGCACTTGCAATTAAGTGATTCGAATAAGCGCCACCATAGGTGATAATCCCCTGGCAATTGTTCGCAAGCGCTTCATGAATATTGAACTTTAACTTACGAATTTTATTGCCTGAAATGAACGGATGAATTAAATCGTCACGTTTCACGAACATTTGAACTCCAACTGTGTTACATGGTAAGTTTACGGATTGCACGACACTCTTTTGAGTCAATTCAGTAAACCAACTATCTAATTTAGAAACAAATGAGTTTGGATTTTTCTGGTTTTTCAAAAAGGTCAAATTTAGACGAAGAAGACTATTATGTCTCTCCTGAAGGTTATATTATTTTTACCGAAAAGTATCATTTAAAACGTGGTCATTGTTGCAAAAGTGGTTGTAAACATTGTCCGTATGGTTATGATTTTAAAACTGGTGTTGTTAAGGGTGTTAAGAAGGATGAAGGTTAATGTGCTAATTTCTTAATGTGCTAATTTCTTAATGTGCTAATTTCTTAATGTGCTAATTTCTTAATGTGCTAATTTGCTAATGTGCTAGTTTTCTAATGTGCTAGTTTTCTAATGTGCTAGTTTTTCAATGTGCTGATTTGCTCGTATTTCGAGAATAAACCTTGCGCGCACGCACAATCCATTAGCTCATTAACCAATAGCAAATTAGTTCATTAGCAAATTAACCCATTAGCACATTAGCAAATTGTCTCATTGGCACATTAGTTCATTAGCAAATTAATCCATTAACTCTCACTTCGAATTCCTTTTTCCGGAAAACGTCCCTCGTACTGGCTTAATACACTTTTAATATACTTTATATCATTTTCTACATCTCCAGTTGGATAAAACAAACTATGGAATCCACCGGTTTTTGTTTTGAAATCAATGTAACAGATGTAAATAGGAACTCCGGCTTTTTGAGCAACATGGTAAAATCCTTTTTTCCAATTTGGATTGTAACTTCTTGTTCCCTCCGGTGAAAAAACTATAAACATGGACTCATTTTCTTCAAAGTACTTCAAAGCAGTATCCGTTAGGTTATTTTTCTTTTTTCTATCAACTGGTATGCATCCAATCGCTTTTAGAAACCAACCCAAAGGCGGGAAAAAAAGTTCTTTTTTCACGAGGTAACGTCCTTCAACACCATAGAGAATAAAGGCCATTCTCCCAAGGACAAAATCCCAATTAGACGTGTGTGGTCCTACGGCGATGACACATTTCTTGATGTCGCTTGGAACGTTTTGGTCAATCTTCCATCCGGTCAACCAAAAAATAAATCGTACGATAATCTTCATGTTCAAAGGTAATCAATTCATCTTTCATATATCTTTACAGTTGAAATGAAACGCTTCAAAGAAATACTATTTGTAATTGGATTAAGTTTTCTGTTTTTTGCAACAGTTCAACTTACGCTGTCTATCTCGAAAAAACCGAGTGCCAAACAACGAATTCCAATCATGCAAGAGGCTAACTTTGAATTGAGTGCACAGCCATTAAACCTAATTAAGGAAATCATTTCAACAGAATTATTTGAAGTAAAAAATCAAGCATTTTTAAATGAACTTCATAAAATAACTTCTTCTAAACGATCAACAACTAAATTAGACGGCATTGAAGTTGATCTGCAGCAAGCAATGACTTTCCTGATGATTAAATCTAATACTTTTAACGGTCCGCTGGTTCACTTTCAATCCAACACCGAATCACCTAATCAAAAAATCAAAAAACACTATGTTCAACTCGGTAAAGATGTGTTCTATTCTCCCTCAACTTCGCTCACCTCTAAACAAGGTTCTTGGATACTAAATCAAGTAAAATGGAAAACAAGTACGATTTTCACGAATGAATTACTTGTACATCAACAGTTAAATGGTCAGCTTTCTCAAGCAAAAATACATTGGAATGATGATGAATTGAGTTACACAACGAAACAGATGGGAACCAATCAAAAAGTGATCTTAAGTCCACGATATTTTCATTACAGCAATCAATTCCCTAAAAAAGTGCTTTCAGGAATTCCCGAGGTGTTTTCCCTACGTTGTATGCTTGTCTCATTGGAGTACATTTCCATGAATTATGACGGAGGTAAGTTAACCGAAGATCAACAATTTCCATTTGCACCATCTTTCGAAGTGTTATTAGAATACAAAAATCCAACTGACATGGAAAGCGCTTTACTTGCTGCTAAGACCGTATACGACACCCTGGAATGGAAAGAGCAAGGAGTAAAGATGGGAGATCAAGAATTTTTCTTCAAAAGAACAAGTCCGAAAACACTCTACATCTGTTCTAACAAAGCACAGTTTTGTCCAAATGGAAATCCAAATCTTACGCGCTGCAATACTGGATTCCTGTGCAAAGGCGATTTGGGACGCTTAACAAGCATAAAAAATACGGGTTGGGCAGGACTTGTTTTGGACATGATTCCCGCTTTTAGAGCAAGCAAAGAGTTATTCGACGGGACAAAAGAAGTAAGTAGCTCTAAAAATGGCATGGTCATTACCTTCAAGCCTGGAAAAGATGTGCTTCATGAATTGCTTAAAACGCTCGTAGTTTACCGTCAGGAATAGTATTAGTTTCCTTCGAAACGATTAAAATCGTTTAAGTCTATTTCTAAAAAAATAATTAGTGAACCTTCTTCGTATTGAATGAAACTTAAATTCATTAATTATGAAAACCTACCTTTTTTCTTTTGAAAAGCTGGATGTTTGGAAGGATGCACATGCATTAGTTCTTTTAACATTTACAGCAAGTAAAAAGTTTCCAACTTCCGAGCGATTTGGATTGTCTAATTGGATGAAACAATCCAGCATTGACATTGTGAGTAACATTTCTTTGGGGAGCGGACCTGTTCCAAGGAAAGAACAAATCGTTTTTTACAAACAGGCTTATTCAGCAGGAATGGAATTATTAAATCAAGCCTTAATTGCACGTGACTTGGGGTATTTATCACCAGAGCATTGCTTGGAATTCAGAGTCCATTTAGAAATGGTTACTGGAAAAATCCATGCATTGAAAAAAAGTATATCCGCGAAAACGCTGGAAGCTGCTTAATTTGTTTTTCGTTTTTAGATCAAAAAAATCCCCTGACGAAACGGTCAGGGGATTTTCTATTTTTAACGCGTAAATAACATTTCTCGGAATTTCGGTAATGGCCAAAGCTCATCTTCCACAAGTAATTCCAATTTGTCAGCGTGATAACGAATCTCATCGAAATGTGATTTCACGTTGTCACAATATGCAAGTGCTTTTTCCTCTGCATGCTCCAATTTATTAGCAATTTTACGTTGCTCCAACATCGCATCAGATGCCGTTTTCATTTTATTCATGTGCATGCTGATTTTCTCAATGATCTCAATTTGAGCTTTAGAAGCAGCTTTCCCTGCTTTTTCACCTAGAATACTCATCAAGCCTTGAACATTGGTGATCAATTTATTTTGATACTCGACAGCTGCAGGAATGAAGTTATTTTGAATCAAATCACCCATTAAACGAGATTCGATTTGAATTTTCAATACATAGTTTTCAAATTCAATTTCACGACGTGCATCTAACTCACGTGGAGAAAGTACTCCCATTTCACTGAATAATTTCGCAACCTTTTTGTCATGCCAAATTTGTAAGGCACGAGGAGTATCCTTCAAATTCGCTAATCCACGTTTTTCAGCTTCGATTACCCATTCGTCTCCATATCCATTTCCTTCGAAACGAATTTTCTTCGAATTTTTAATCATTGATTGCAATTCCTTCAAGATCGCTTCGTCTTTGCTTTCGCCTTTTGCGATGCGTGCATCTACAGCAATTTTAAATACACGCAATTGTTTCGCCATAATCGTATTTAATACAATCATCGCTGATCCACAGTTTGCTGCTGATCCAACTGCACGGAATTCAAATTTATTTCCTGTAAAGGCAAATGGAGATGTTCTATTTCGATCTGTATTATCCAACAAGATTTGAGGGATTTTACCGATATTCAATTTCAATTCCGTTTTATCTTGAGGAGTCATTTTTCCAGCTTTGATGTTTTTCTCTAAATCATCTAATAACTGAGAAAGTTGGCTTCCGATAAACACAGAAATAATTGCCGGAGGCGCTTCGTTTGCTCCCAAACGGTGATCGTTTCCTGCAGACGCAATAGCTGCGCGCAGTAATCCTGCATTTTCATGAATGGCCATAATGGTATTCACGAAGAATGTTAAGAATTGTAGATTCGATTTTGGATTTTTCCCTGGGGCTAATAAATTCACTCCAGTATTCGTACTTAACGACCAGTTGTTGTGTTTTCCTGATCCATTCACTCCTGCGAATGGTTTCTCATGTAACAAAACGCGGAAGTTATGCTTGCGTGCTGTTTTCTCCATGATGTCCATTAACAACAAGTTATGGTCATTTGCCAAGTTACATTCTTCAAAAATTGGCGCACACTCAAATTGATTTGGTGCCACCTCATTGTGACGTGTTGTCACAGGAATTCCTAATTTCAAAGATTCAACTTCAAATTCACGCATGAATGCGTTCACTCTTTCAGGAATTGAACCAAAGTAATGATCTTCTAACTGTTGTCCTTTTGCAGGCGCGTGTCCAAACAAAGCTCTACCAGTCAACATGATGTCTGGACGTGCATTAAACAACGCTGAATCAATTAAAAAGTATTCTTGCTCCCATCCTAAGGTCGCATTTACTTTGTCGACGTTTTTATCAAAGTACTGACAAACTTCTACTGCGGCACCATCAATCGCATTTAATGCTTTCAATAAAGGCATTTTGTAATCCAATGATTCACCTGTATATGAAATAAAGATGGTTGGAATACATAATGTTTTTCCAATGACAAATGCTGGTGAACTAGGATCCCAAGCGGTATATCCACGTGCCTCAAATGTATTGCGAATTCCTCCGTTAGGAAAAGAAGATGCATCTGGTTCTTGTTGAACTAACAAATCACCGTCAAAACGCTCGATTGCTTTTCCTGGACCAATTGGTTTAAAGAACGCATCATGTTTTTCAGCTGTCGTTCCAGTTAATGGTTGAAACCAGTGCGTGTAATGTGTTGCACCTTTTGAAATAGCCCAATCTTTCATTGCAGAGGCTACTTGATCCGCATTCTTGCGATCTAAACGTGTCCCGTTTTGAGCTGATTCCAACATGGATTTATACGTTTCCGATGGAAGGTATTCTCGCATTACATCAATGTGAAATACATTTTGACCAAACAATTCTGATAGTTTCCCATCAAATTCAATGTGTTTCGGTTCTCTACTCAACACATCTTGATACGCATTCAATCTTTTAGTTGCCATTTTGGGTGTTTTTTTTGCAAAGTTATTTCTTTTACACCATCAAAATGATTTTTTGATGTTTTTTTTATCAACACCCCTATTTTTAAGGGGGTGATTTAAATATTTTATGTTTTTACATTAAATTAATGTGAATTTTAAGGGTTATAAAGAAAAAATTGCAATTTTGTATAGATGACAAAAAGCGAATTAATACAGCGATTCCAAAAAGATCTTCCTGGGGTGATTGCCCATGAACAATTTGCACCATATCGTAAACAATTTGAAGATCAAGCGGAAAACATTCGGAAAAAAGCCGCTGTCGCGATTCATCTTTATTTATCTGATGGTCATTGGCATTTTATTTTAATCGAACGTTCATCATACGAGGGAAAGCACAGTGCACAAATGGCCTTCCCTGGAGGTAAACCGGAACCAACGGATCTCCACTTGGAACATACCGCTCGAAGAGAATCAGAGGAAGAACTTGGGATTCCATCACAACAAGGTGAAAAACTCGCTGAACTATCTATGGTGTGGATACCAGTTTCAAGTTTTGAAGTCACACCGTTTGTCTTTTTACATGATGAACGACCAACAATTGAAATCAACCAACGTGAAGTTGCACACTATTTCGAAGTAAAGGTTATTGATCTACTTGACGAAGCTTCTGTTTCCAGCACTACAATCCATGTGAATGATCAGGTTCGCATGAAGGATATTCCTTGCTTTATATTAAATGATAAAATTGTTTGGGGAGCTACGGCACTCATTTTAGCAGAGCTAAAAATCCTTCTTCAAATGGACTAAAAAACAAAAAGAGGAACAAATCGTGTTTGTTCCTCTTCCTGCTAAACCATGCTAAAACTATAAAACTAAAACTACAACTATGAACTGTAATTTGACGCAAAGTTAATGGCTTTTTTTCAATCAGCAATGTTTCAATGTAAATTTTACATTAAATTTTTCTCGCTCTTGTCATTTCTCGTTTTCCCGGAGGACCAGGTAAGGACTCTAAAGAAAATCCAAGTGATTTCAAATTTCGCTTCATTTGTCCTTGAGCACAATAGGTTACAAAGACTCCACCTGGATTTAAAAGCTCATGCATTTTTGTCAAAACAGGCAATTCCCACATTTCGGATTGTGCACGCGGTCCAAAAGCATCAAAGTAAATTAAATCAACCTTTTCTGCCGTTTGCAGTTGAAGGATATTCTGCTCGATTTTTTTCAAATGAAAATCAGGATGTATCTCATGGAAATGTCCCCATTCAGCAGACATGATTTTTGAGTACATTTCTACTTCATCCTGAACATAGTCCATTTGTTTCCAGATTTCTTCAGGAATTGGATGTAATTCTATCCCAATATAGCGGATTTCTTGATGATTCTTTTGCGCCCATTGAGCAGTCAAAAAAGCATTTAGTCCTGTCCCGAATCCCATTTCAAAAATGGTCAACTCCTTTGTTTTTGGAGCCATAAACTTCAGTCCATGTTCAATAAATACATGCATAGCTTCTTGAATGGCTCCATGAGAAGAATGATACGTCTCATCTAAATCTGGTATATAAAGTGTTTTGGAACCGTCACTTGTTTGACGAACTTCTAGCTGTGTCATCTTATTTTTTTCGCGCAATCATGAGTCCATCACGAATTGGAAGCAATACCTCTTCGACGCGAAGGTCATCGTGAATTAAGGCATTTAGTTTTCGTAGTAAAACAGTGTCTTTGTCATTTTTATCTTGGTCAACAACTTTCCCTGACCAAAGAACATTGTCTAGAATGACAAATCCTCCCGGACGCATCAATGGAAGGATGAGTTCGTAATATTCAATGTAGTTTTGTTTATCCGCATCAATGAATACAAGGTCCCATGTTTCATTTAAAGTAGGAATAACATCAAGCGCCGGTGAAAGCAAGTATTGAATTTGCGCGGAATACTCAGAAGCATCGAAATAAGCTTGAACGCGATTTGCTAATTCCTCATTTACGTCAATCGTTACCAATTTACCATCAGAAGCAAGTCCTTCCGCCAAACACAAAGCAGAGTATCCCGTGTAGGTTCCTATTTCGAGTATACGTTTTGGCTGAATCATTTTTGATAGCATGCTCAACACACGTCCTTGAAAGTGTCCACTTAACATGCGCGGTTGCAGTACCTCCAAATGCGTTTCACGATTGATACGTTTCAGTAGTTCGTTTTCTTCCGCAGTATGCGAACAACAGTATTGATCTAATTCTTGAGAAATGAATTCCATGTATGCTATTTAAGGATACAAAAGTAATGGAAATTACTTCTTTCGTTTAATCGTGTGCTTTAGCTTCATCACAGCGAAATTAATTTCGAAAGAGGTTTCAGTTTCATCCGTTTTTAAATCTGGAACAATTAGTTCATTCAAAAGCCCAGAACTTTTTTCTAATATTTCATTCGTTAGTTCTCCTGTATGATCATCCACACTCGATTGTATGAGTTGCGTAAACTCCTTTATCTTCGCATATGTTTCAATAATCGCTATGGTGGTTTCTGTTGCTCGTTCGCTTTTTAAAATCGTTGCTAACATATATAACCCTTTCTCAGTGAAAGCTTTCACTTGATATTTCGTATGCTTCCCTCTCGTTGAATTGTTTAAGGTCGAAAATTTCGACCTTAAAGATTTTGATTCATCCTCCTCTAAAAACAAAACATACCCTTCAGGAAATTTCTCCGGATTATTGCGATAGGCTTCATTAACACGTTTTGTTTCAATCCCATAAAGAGCAGCAACGTCACGATCCAACAATACTTTTTGTCCTCTGACAAGAATTAGCTTGGACTCAATTTGACTCAGTTCATTCATGATTTTAGGTGTTTCTGATAAAATGGATGGTGAAACGGAATAATTATTTCTCATTTAGAACGTGATAAGCCCAATTTCATTGCCTTTAGTTCTTTCAATTTCCTAAATTTGCAAGCAAATAAAATGACACAATGACGGTTTCTGAAATACGCCAGCAATTTTTTGACTTTTTCGAAAGTAAAGGACATCAAATTGTTCCCTCCGCGCCAATGGTGGTGAAAAATGACCCTACACTCATGTTTACCAATGCTGGGATGAATCAATTCAAAGATTTTTTCCTTGGACATCAACAAGCAGTTCAAAAGCGAGTTGCTAATTCTCAAAAGTGTTTACGTGTTTCTGGAAAACACAACGACTTAGAGGAGGTTGGTGTGGATACTTACCACCATACAATGTTCGAAATGCTAGGAAACTGGTCCTTCGGTGATTATTTTAAAGAGGAAGCGATTACATGGGCTTGGGAATTATTAACAACGGTATATAAAATTCCTGTTGATCGTTTATACGTTACCGTATTCGAAGGTGATGAAAAAGACGGTGTGCCTAGAGATGATGAAAGCTTTGCCATTTGGAAAAAATTCATTGCTGAAGACCGAATCATTTTAGCATCCAAAAAAGATAATTTCTGGGAAATGGGTGATACGGGACCTTGTGGACCTTGCTCAGAGATTCATGTGGACCTAAGAAATGACAAAGATCGTCAAGCAGTAAATGGATTAACATTGGTAAACAACGACCATCCGCAAGTAATTGAAATTTGGAACAATGTTTTCATGCAATTCAATCGCAAAGCAGATGGAAGGTTGGAACCGCTCCCATCAACACATGTGGACACTGGAATGGGATTGGAGCGTTTGGCAATGGCCTTACAAGGAAAACAAAGTAATTACGATACCGATTTATTCCAAACACTCATTCAATTTGTCTCCAAAGAAAGTGGAATTCCTTATGGGAAATCAGAAGAGACTGATATCGCTTTACGTGTCATTGCCGATCATATTCGTGCGATTTCTTTTTCCATTTCTGATGGACAATTACCTTCCAACACAGGAGCGGGCTATGTTATTCGCCGTATTTTACGTCGCGCTGTTCGATACGGGTATCAAACCCTAGGATTAAAAGAACCATTCCTTTGCAAACTTTCCGGTGTGCTTGTCCAACTTATGGGACATCCATACACGGAATTAGAAAATCAAAAAGAATTGATTGAAAAGGTCATTCGCGAAGAAGAACAAAGTTTTTTCCGAACATTAGAGCAAGGAATTAAACGAATGGATGATTTGATGGCTTCAAGCAAGAAGTCGTCTCAAACGATCATTTCAGGAGAAAATGTTTTTGAACTTTATGACACCTATGGATTCCCGGTGGATTTAACTTCACTCATCGCCCGTGAAAATGGATTTAGCATTGATGAGGATGGATTCCAAGCTCAACTACAAATTCAAAAAGACCGTTCCAGAGCCGCTTCTGTTATTGAAACAGATGACTGGATTCAAATTGCAACAGACGTTCCAACGGTATTTGTGGGATATGATCAAAAACAAGCACCTGTTCACATTACAAAATACCGTAAAGTCAGTCAAAAAGGAAAATCGTTTTTTCAACTGGTATTGAACCAAACACCGTTCTACCCAGAAGGTGGTGGTCAAGTGGGAGATAAAGGAAGCCTAAAAAACGAAAGCGAATCGGTGCGCATCTTCGACACGAAAAAAGAAAACAACTTAATCATTCATTTAAGCGAACAACTCCCTTCAAACTTGACTGGAGAATTCGACGCAGTAATTGACATAGACACACAAGAACAAACAGCAAAAAACCATAGTGCCACTCACCTACTCCACCACGCATTAAGAACGGTATTAGGAACTCACGTGGAACAAAAAGGATCATTGGTAAATTCAGCTAATCTTCGCTTTGATTTTTCTCACTTCTCAAAAGTAAGTGACGAGGAAATTGAACATATCGAAGCGTTAGTGAGCGCCGCAATTGTTGCTAACCTTCCACTTGATGAACGACGTGCTATGGCTATTGATGATGCAAAAGCACTTGGAGCTATGGCATTGTTTGGTGAAAAATATGGAGACCACGTTCGTGTCATCAAATTTGGTGAATCAGTTGAATTATGTGGGGGAATTCACGTTCCTGACACCGCAAAAATTGGACTCTTCAAAATTATTTCTGAATCAGCTGTTGCAGCTGGAGTTAGACGTATAGAAGCAATTACGGGCAAGGCAGCTGAAGCATACTTCAAAGAAAAAGCAGCTACCCTGAATCATATCCAACTGTCACTTAAAAATCCAAAAGATATTGTAAAATCGGTAGAGGATTTGATTTCAAAAAACCAACAATTACAGAAAGAAATCGATCAACTCATTCGTGAAAAAGCGAGTCAATTAAAGTCAAACCTAAAATCACAAATCATCAAAATTGGTGATGTTTCATTTTTGGGAGCAATTGTGGACATCGATGCTAATTCAGTAAAGGACATTTTATTCCAATTGAAGGGTGAAAATGAGAATTTCGTTGCAATCATTGGTAATAAAGAAGCGGACAAATGTGGACTAAGTTTAATGATTGATGAGCCACTTGTCGCATCAAAAGCTTGGAACGCATCCCAATGGATTCGTGAAGTGTCACCACTAATTCAAGGTGGAGGTGGCGGACAGCCATTTTTCGCTACAGCTGGAGGTAAAAATCCTGAGGGTTTACAGGCGGCAATTGAAGTGTGTAAAGCAAAGATTTAAAGCGATAAATGAAATAGAATGTAGGTTTAAAAATTTAAGCCTACATTTTTTTTTCTTTTCTATTCCCTAATTTTGAACGAACGAAAGCAGTTCCTTTATTTAGATAATTGACCGATTCCGGTTCCAATTTAAACCAATAAATTGGCGCGAAGAATATTGTTAAAACGAAAGATGATTGCATTATAAACTCGACATACTTGTTTTCTATGAGATCTGAAGTTAACCAACCAACCAATAAACTCAACAAACCAAGAGAAATAACGACAAATTGATTTTTATGAAATGGGTGGATTTTGAAAACGAACCATACAAAAAGCAATCTACCGATATTATAAACTAATATTGCCACGGAAGTTGAAATGGCAGCTCCAACAATTCCCCATATAGGAATTAACCTAAGATTTAAAAAGAAAACGGTGAAAATTAAGAAACACGTAAAATAGATGTCGTATTTAAACTTTTTCGAAGTGGTAAAAATGGCACCATTAATTCCAAAATACATATCTACCAAACGTCCCATCATTAGAAAGAAAAATACCCATATTCCCGATTGAAATTCCGGTTTAAAAAAGGTGAATAAAAAATCGATGTTGTTCCAAATTCCACAAAACAAGCCTAATCCAATGACTAAACTAACCGAACTTACTTTTCGGTATAACTCTTTCATTTTTTCAATTTCTCGCGATTTCCAATAATCGGATACCAAAGGAGAACTCACACGAATAATTGATTTATATGGGACTTGTAATGCAGATGTTAAGAAAATAATCGTGGTATAAACACCCGTGCCTTCCAAGTCAATCATTTGTGCAATCATGATTACATCCATTGAACCCACAAGCACAACACCTAGGGTGTTAATGTAATTAAACGCGGAAAATGAAAGAACAATTTTTCGGAAGCGTTTGGATATTTGGATGGTCGAAGGGAAAAGGTTTAATTCACCCATTTTCTTTAAATACAGCAATAAAATACCTGTTGGTATTAAGTAAATTAAACTGTGAAGAATCACAAATAAATCGAAGGATATTAACTTAAAATAGATCAGTCCCAACAATAAAGTAACAGCCAATCGCAAAACAATATCATATGCCACAACTGAAATGATGTTTTTGTAAAAACTCCTCAAATACATTTCTAACACCATGAACAACACATAAGAAATGCCAATCGGAATAAACCAATAATAATAGGATACAAACATTGCTGAATGTTCCCTATACATTTCTTCAATTTGAGGCCTAAAGATTAGTGCAAGTGCCGTGAAAAAAGAAATCCCAACGAATACAATCAATAAAATAAGCGGCAAAAACCCATGATGCTTTTTCGCTTCATTCTTGAAAAAAGGTAAAAATTTCCAGGTAGAATAAATAGTGCCTAGATTGGAAAATTGGGCGAACATGGTCCCAAACGAAATAATGAGATTTACTAGTCCAATTTGTTCAGTCGTCAGAATAAGAAGGAACAATAAGCCCTTATTCAAATAACCAAGTACAATCCCCCCGTAGGAAATTAACATGGTTCGAAATGCATCTTTCTGAACGATTCCCATAATCTTATGCTACAAATATAAGCGATACCAAGTTAACGAAACGTTCAAGATTATAAATTGAATTCATTATCAATGAATTCTCACTGAAAATAGTGTTTTATGTAGTATTCCATTCAAATCTTATATATTCTCAGATACATACCTTCTCTTGATGGGCATCTATTACAATTCGCCAAATAAAAATCAGATTCCAATTTAAATGAAACAGAGTTTGAAGAATTGAAAGATCTGTTTTCAACGAAACAAAATTAAGTGATTTATCATTGTTTCCTTTAAACCCTTTTTTTGTTCTGTAATCATTGATTTTTTTAGCCTTAGAAGAGATTCATGTATAAAATTGTATATTTGTTAAATAACTTTAAAAGTTTGGAATGCATTTAATTTCTATTGTAATTTGCACTTATAACAGATCATTTTACTTACCAAAATGCTTTGACCATTTACTAGCCCAAAATGCTTCGCCAGATTCTTTCGAAATCATAATCATTAATAATAATTCAACTGATAACACAGAAGAAATTTCCAAAAAATTCATTGAAAACAACCCAGAGTACAATATTACATACGCAGTTGAGAAAAAAAGTGGATTATCCAATGCGAGAAATAAAGGAATTGAGATTTCATCTGGTGAATTAATCGCGTTCATTGATGATGATGGATTTGCTCGAAACAACTATGTGGCAGAACTATTAACTATTTTAAATCAACATTTACATCAGGATTACATCGCATTTGGAGGGAAAGTTGAACCAATTTATTCTTCGGAAAAAAAACCAATTTGGCTTTCCAAATATATTGAAGGTGTAGTTTCAAGAGTTGATTTGGGAGATGAGATTAAACCATTCGATAAAAAATATCCTGCTGGATGCAACATGGTTTTTAGAAAAGAATTTTTTGAAAATTATGGCGGATTTAACGTTGATTTACATACAAGAGGTGATGATAAATTTGTTTTCGATAATTTAAAAAAAAATAAACTTAAAATTTTATACCTCCCGAATTTGTATGTAGAACATTTTATTGATGATTACCGACTAGAAAAGACTTTCATAATTAAGTTGTCAAAAATAATTGGACAAAGTGAACAAATCAGATTAAAAAAATATAATACAACAATAAGAATCAAGAAGTTTTTGGAATATGTTTTTAAATTATTTGCAGCATTTGTGATCGCTTTATATTTCATTTTTAAATTGCAGTATAAAAAAGCTCAATATCTTATTTTAGTGAGGTGGAATGTATTGAAAGGTTTTTTTATCAAATCTAAAATTTAATTCATTGCTAGATGGGTATATTTATCAATAAGTTTAGAAGCAACACTTCTCATTTAGTAAATATTAAATTTTACAGGCTCATAAATGATTCAAATCTTATAAAGAATCACAATTTGAATCAAATGGACTTGCAATTAAATATCTTCGAATAAAAAAATGAAACAACTAATTAATAATTTTTTTCTCACAGGAATTTCGATTGTAAAAATTTTTTTACAATCGAAATGGTTTAATACCATAAAACTTAAAAGCACAAAAAAATCCTGCATTATTATTGGAAACGGCCCTTCATTTAACAGTAGTATCATTGAAAATAAAAAAACAATTCAGGAGCATGAACTCATTTGTGTAAACAACTTTGCAATAACTGACTTTTATGATGATTTAAAACCAAAATATTATTTACTTCAGGCACCGATTTTGTTTCAATCAAATGAGAATAGTTCACCCCTTTACATTAACATGAGAGATGTACTGTTTAATCATATTGAGGTAAAAACAAAATGGGAATTAAATTTAATGGTTCCATTCAGAGCTAAAAAATCAAAGGAATTTTTGAACTTACTGAAACAAAACAAATTCATTAAAGCACATTTTTTTAATGATATAGCTATTGAGGGTTTTGATTCTTTTATTTACACCTGTTATCGATTAAAATTAGGAATGCCGAGACCTCACAACGTATTAATACCTACAATAATGAATGCAATTAGTATCGGTTTTAAAGAAATCAATATCATAGGTGCTGATCACTCTTGGTTAGGTGAAATTTCCGTGAATAATAGCAATGAAGCTTTGGTTAATCAGAAACATTTTTATGACGAATCAGTATCTAAACCTGAAAAAATGCAAGATTACATAAGTAGACCAAGAAAACTACATGAGATCATTCATAAATTTTATTTAACCTTTCAAGGTTATTGGATTATTGAAAAATATTCTAAAAGAAATCAAACAACAATTTATAATGCAAGTCAAATATCAATGATAGATGCATTTGAGCGTAGATTATTAAAATAAACAAAAGTGAAAGATAAATCAATTTTAATTACAGGTGGAACAGGATCATTAGGTAAAGCCTTAACCAACCATATTTTAACAAATTTCCCTGAAATTAAGCGACTTGTCATTTTTTCAAGAGATGAACAAAAGCAATTTGAAATGGAACAAGACTTTCCTCATCGTATATATCCACAAATTAGGTATTTTATTGGGGATGTTCGTGATCAAGAACGGCTTGAAAGGGCTTTCACAGACATTGATTATGTAATCCATGCAGCGGCTATGAAGCACGTTCATATTGCAGAATATAATCCGGACGAATGCGTAAAAACAAATGTCGGCGGAGCTGAAAATGTCATAAAAGCAGCTTTGAAATCTAGTGTACAACACGTCGTGGCACTTTCTACAGACAAAGCGTGTGCTCCTATTAATCTTTACGGAGCAACCAAATTAACATCAGATAAACTTTTTGTTGCTGCAAATAATATTCGCGGTAAGCAAAAAATTAAATTTTCGGTCGTTCGTTATGGAAATGTAATGGGTTCAAATGGTTCGGTCATACCATTTTTTCTGAAGAGAAAAAAAACAGATGGTATTTTACCAATAACCGTTGAATCAATGACTCGTTTTAACATATCCCTTCAAGGAGGTGTTGATATGGTCATGCATGCCCTTGAAACAGCATGGGGTGGTGAAATCTTCGTTCCTAAAATTCCTTCATACCGTATTTTAGATGTTGCGGAAGCAATAGGGCCGGAATGTGAAAAACCAGTTATTGGTATTCGTCCAGGTGAAAAAATCCATGAGGAAATGATCACATCATCAGACTCCTTTTTCACCTATGATTTAGGGAAATATTATGCAATTCTGCCTCAAACCACTTCTTGGGATGTGCAAGCATTTATTGAGGAATTCAATGCGAAAAAAGTTCCGGAAGGATTTTCATACAATTCTTATAACAACGAAGAGTGGGAATCTATTGAGAGCTTAAGAGAATTAATTAAAGAACACGTTGATCCGACATTCGAATTATGAAAGCAATTCCATACGGAAGACAGGAAATTACCGAAGGTGACATTTTAGCTGTAACAGAAGCACTTCAGTCAGATTTTTTAACCCAAGGCCCTCGTATTTTAACATTTGAACAAGAATTTGCTAACTATGTTGACGCAAAATACGCCGTTGCCGTTAGTAATGGGACAGCTGCCCTACATTTATCTGTATTAGCACTCGGTATTGAAAAGGATGAATACGTTATCTGTACCCCGATCACTTTTGCAGCATCCGTAAATTGTGTCCAGTATTGTGGTGGGAATGTTCTTTTCGCTGATATTGACCCTGTCACATATTTAATGGATATTGAATCTGTAAATAAGGTTATCAAATCAAATAAGGATAAAAAAATTGTCGGAATCATTCCTGTAGATTTTGCGGGCAGAGTTCCTCAATTGGATGAATTTCGAGCGTTAGCAGATGAACATGACCTTTGGATTCTTGAAGATGCTTGTCATGCACCAGGTGGATCTTTTTTATCTCTTTCCAAACATAAACACAAGGCAGGCTGTGGCAATTTTGCCGATTTAGCTATTTTTTCTTTTCATCCAGTAAAACACATTGCGACAGGTGAAGGAGGAATGATCACAACAAACAATGAGCAACTCTATCGTCAATTATTGGAATTGCGCACGCACGGAATCACCCGTGATGCAGCCAAATTTGAAAACAGTATAGAATTCGCAAATGGAAATAGCACAAAGGAATCTTCTGATTTTCCAATGTGGTATATGGAAATGCAAAATTTGGGTTACAACTATCGTTTGACAGATTTTCAAGCTGCATTAGGAAGTTCGCAATTACTAAGGGCAGATGAAAATTTGAAACGTAGGATTCAAATTGCTGAAAGATATACAAATGAACTCGCTAATTGTAAGGGAATTATTCAGTCTTCAGGAACAATAGAAGGACATGCCTATCATTTATATGTTTTAGAAGTTGAGGACCGAAGAGGATTATATGATTATTTAAGATCCGAACAAATTTTCGCGCAAATCCATTACATACCTGTTCATTTAATGCCTTTTTACAAGAATCAAGGATGGAAAGAAGGGGATTTACCTAACGCAGAAACGTATTATTCGCGTTGTATCAGTATTCCGATGTTTCCTTCTATGAGCGATGAAGAGCAATCCTTAGTAATAACTAAAATTCTAAACTATTATTAATTATGTCTGGAACTTATAAAACTGAACAAGAAGCTTTTTGGGCTGGTACGTTTGGAAATGAATATATTGAGCGAAATAAAAGCGACGAATTATTGGCATCGAACCTTAATTTTTTCAGTAAAGCATTAGCTAAATCGCAACCAATTTCAGAATTTATTGAATTCGGTTCAAACATTGGAATGAATTTGAAAGCACTGTCTTTACTTTTTCCTGGTAAAAAATTCAGTGGAATCGAAATCAACGAACTTGCTGCAAAAGAATTAGCAAATGTAATTGGTCAAGAAAACGTTTATAATTGCAGTATTTTTGACTTTTCACCAACCAAAACTTACGACTTAGCCTTTATTAAAGGTGTATTAATTCACATTAATCCAGAACAATTAGATTTGGTCTATCAAAAATTGTATACATCTTCTAAAAAATATATACTAATTGCTGAGTACTACAACCCTTCTCCGGTAATGATTCCTTACAGAGGAAATGAAGACAGATTGTTCAAACGAGATTTTGCTGGAGAGATGTTGAATAAATACTCGGATTTATCGTTGGTTGATTATGGATTTTCATATCGAAAAGATCCAATTTTCCCTCAAGATGACATCACTTGGTTTCTACTTGAGAAAATGAATGATTAATATTTTATGACTGTTGCAATCATACCAGCTCGAGGAGGAAGCAAGCGAATCCCAAGGAAAAACATCCAACTTTTTCATGGGAAACCTATCATTGCGTATGCAATAGAAACCGCGATTGAAAGTGCGCTGTTTTCAAGAGTTATTGTATCGACGGATGACCCAGAAATTGCACAAATAGCGAAAAACCATGGAGCTGAAGTACCATTTTTACGCTCTGAAGAAAATGCAGATGATTTTGCAACTACTTCATCCGTTTTATTAGAAGTTCTTGAGCAATTATCCACTAATGGTGAGTCGTACACTTCTGCATGTTGCATTTATCCGACCAGTCCCTTGATTGATTCAAAAGACTTGAAAAATGCGAACGAACAATTTATCCGTAACAAATACGATGTGCTCATTAGCTCTGTCGTTTATAGCTTTCCAATTCAACGTTCGTTTCATTTGAATGCCGCTAATTTGGTCGAATTAAATCATCCTGACGCTATTAATCAACGTTCACAAGATTTAATAAAAAATTACCACGATGCTGGAGCAATGTACTTTTTCAATGTCCAAAAATTTAAAGCAGCAAAATCCCTTTGGGAAGGAAACATCGGTGCCTTTGAATTAAGCGAATTAAAGGTAAAGGATATTGACACGCTGGAAGATTGGAAAATTGCTGAATTAAAATATTCAATTCTTCATCCAAGATGAAACGAATAAAAATTCGTGTTGATGCTTCGAGTGAAATTGGTTTTGGCCATTTAACACGTTGTTGCGCACTGATTAATTCAATTCCAGAAATACACGCATTATTCTATTCTACAGAACCCATCAAGGAGCATGTTCGACAAATGTGTAAAATAGATTTTACATTTATTACATTAACAAATTCAAATGATTTCCAAGAACATATTGAAGCGGAAGATTTGATTTTAATTGATGGATATGAATTTGATACAAACTATTTTAGTCAACTAAAACAAAAAGGTGCAAAAGTCATTTGTATTGATGATTTAGCCAATCAATATTTACCAGTGGATGCCATTATCAATCCAACACCTGGATTTGAAGCATGGACTTATTCATCTTTGCTTTCCACTCAATATTTTTTAGGTCTCGATTTCGCAGTGTTACGAAGTTCGTTTCAAGCATTAGCGAGCGTGCAAAAAAGTCCTAAAATTGAAAATAGTTTATTCATTTGTTTTGGTGGTTCTGACCCTCTGAACAAAACGCTTATTGCATACAAAGCTGCCCTTGATTCTCAGAATTTTTCAGAAATTCATATTGTTTTAGGTCCTGGTTATTCACATAAAGTTCAGTTTGACGATTCAACAATTCCTGTCATCATTTATCGCGCTTTGCCAGAAATGGAAATGGCAAGTTTAATGAGTCAAATGGAATATGGAATCACACCAACGAGTGGGATACTTCTCGAATGTTTGGCCGCTAAAATCAAGTTAATTAGTGGATACTACATAGAAAATCAACAATTCGTTTACGCTGAGCATTTGAAATTAAACTCATTTGTTGATGCCTCTGATTTATCTTATGAAGCAATTTTATCCGGGATGAATGCGGTGAAAAGAATCAATTCTACATCAACAACAATCGACGGTAAATCAACAGAGCGCTTGGCAAGAATGATTGATTCAATTCAATCTGAATCACGTTACAATTTACGTTTGGCAACTGCAGAAGATACTGATATTACTTATGAATGGGCGAATCGTGAAGCAACCCGTAAATATGCCTTCAGTAAAGATTTTATTCCATTCGAGAATCATACGAATTGGTTTCTATCTAAACTTGCCTCAGTCCATTGTTTGTACTTCATTCTAACGGAAAGTGAAAAACCAATAGGCAGTATTCGCTTCGATTTGAACGATTCAATTGCAACGATAAGTTACTTGTTAGATCCGCTTGCACATGGAAAAGGACTT
Source organism: Flavobacteriales bacterium (assembly GCA_947461635.1). Classification (GTDB taxonomy): domain Bacteria; phylum Bacteroidota; class Bacteroidia; order Flavobacteriales_D; family Crocinitomicaceae; genus UBA952. The sequence continues at coordinate 33,154 of CANHMH010000004.1, forward strand.
GGAACAATCCTATTGAAAAAAGGTCTTGAAATGTTTGAAAAATTAAACGTATCAAGTGAAATTAAAATTGTTCAAGGATACGTATTAAAGGAAAATATTCCATCAGTAAAGTTATTTGAACGCTTCGGTTTTAAAGTGGAAATCGAATCAAATATGTATCTTTTCAAAAAAAATACGCGCATTCATGTTTAAAATTGGTCAATTAAATTTGGACAAAGAAAGTCCTTCATTCATAATCGCGGAACTTTCTGCCAATCACAATGGAAGTTTAGAAACAGCTTTAGAAACAGTTAGAGCTGCCAAAAGAGCAGGTGCTGATGCCATTAAACTTCAGACATACACAGCTGATACCATCACCTTGAAAACCACGAAAGATGATTTTAAAATTCAAGGTACAATTTGGGACGGAAAATACTTGCATGATTTATACCAAGAAGCATATACGCCATGGGAATGGCATAAGGAAATTTTTGAGGAAGCCAAAAGTGTTGGTCTAATTTGCTTTTCATCGCCGTTCGATTTTACTGCTGTGGATTTCTTGGAAACGTTGGATGTTCCAGCATACAAAATTGCATCCTTTGAAATTACAGATATTCCATTAATTCATTATACAGCTTCGAAAGGTAAACCGATGATTATATCAACGGGTATTGCCGAATATGAAGATATTGCTTTAGCAGTTCAAACCTGTAGAGATGCTGGCAATAATCAAATTGCATTATTGAAATGCACTTCGAGTTATCCAGCGCCAATTGAAGAAGCGAACATGCGCATGGTAGAAAAGTTAGCAACAGATTTCAACGTTTTAACAGGATTATCTGATCATACAATGGGAGCAATTGTTCCAATTGTATCCGTTTGTTTTGGAGCAAAGATTATTGAAAAACACTTTATTTTAGATCGATCTATTGGTGGACCAGATGCAAGTTTCTCAATGAATGAGCCTGAATTTAAAGAAATGGTCATTGCGGTGCGCCAGGCGGAATCAGCCATAGGGATACAATCCTATGAATTAACTGAAAAACAAAAAGCTGGAAAAGTATTTTCAAGATCCTTATACATTTCTAAGGATCTCAAGAAAGGCGATATACTTGATGAAACAGCGATACGCTCAGTTCGACCAGGTCACAGTTTACATCCAAAATACTTACCTGAACTGCTAGGTAAAAAGGCTTTAAGAGATTTCACCATTGGAGATCGCATAAAAAAAGAGGACTTTGAATAAGTCCTCTTTTTCAATTATAACTTAGATAATTTATGATTCCACTAAAATCTGTTTTTCAGCTTTCATGTTTTCTATAAAAGCCTTTCCCAAAATAAAGATCACCGACAATAACAATAGAATCGAACCGATGAGTGCAATTTTACTTGCTAGGAAGAACGACTCCGGTTCAAATTTCCAAACAACCGTTTTTGTCCCTGCTGGAATAAGCGCTCCACGCAATAAATAATCTGCTCTGAACGTTTCGATTTGTTTTCCATCTGCGTAGCAATTCCAACCATCAGGATAATAAATCTCACTGAAAATTGCCGGCAACTCGTATTTGTTATTGACTGAATAATTCAATTCATTGGTACCGTATTTAGTCAACTTGATAACAGATGAAGAATCCATTTGATAACGACCTTTCAATGCAACCTGGGTTTCTTTCGTATTTACAAGAGCCGTTTCTTTATTATTTAATTTCCCCAATCCTAACATTTCTTCATTGGAAGATTGTACTTTTTTAATGGAACTAACGAACCATGCAGCTCCATTCGCGTTTTTATTTTTGGTGGCTTTAATATCTTTTCCAGAAATAAAGTAATTGGTGTTAAGCATATTCAGAACAGGTGTCAAATCACCATTCACTTGAACAGAATCAAAATTAGTCGTTTGGAAAAACTGTTCAATAATTTGTGACTTCACATTCGGATCCTTTTCTGTTTGATATTTCATTAAAACATCTGGATGCTTTACAATTTCTTTATTGATAAATTCTTGTCTTAATTTCATGATCTCTTCGGATAGATAGAAATCTATCAGTTCTTGGTAGCGTTTCAGTTTCGCTCCGTGATATCCACCAATACTTTTATGAAAGTAACTCGTTTTGGTCTCATTGAATGGATTAGCAAATGATAATACTCGATAATCTGAATTCAAATTTAACGCACCGAACGCTGCTATGGAACGTTTTGTTTCACTGTCCATCAGCTCATAATTCGGATGTTCTCCCATTCGTTGAACCAAGTTATTTGCTTTTGAATCGAGTCCGACTATTTTACTTTTCTCTTGGTCTAAAATGCTCTGATCAGCAATATCCGGAAGGTAGGGAGTCGAGAAATTCGTAGACTCCTCCCAGCTTTTGGATGCGATGTCTAAATCTTCATTATTCAAATACCGTTTCGATACGGACATATTATCAGCAGTGACTACAACGATTCCGATAAGGGATAAAACCATCGTAGAAACTTTGGAATAAACGGAAAGTAAAATCAAAGCGCAGGCAAGAATGCATAATCCAATTGCACGACCAAAATCAGATTTATAAATTCCTGTACGAACATTAATTAATTCGTTTTTCAATCCATTAATAAAACTAGCTTGTGCAGGATCATTCGATCCATTGATAGCGTCAGCAAATTGTTTGGTTTCTTCCTTACTTAACATAGAACCGGAAATGGAAGGAACAGCATAAAGAACAATAAACATAAAAACAACTCCTCCACATGCAATCAACCACGTTTTTTTATTACCCCACAAACCTTCTTTCTTAAATAACTTATCCAAGAAAAGAACGGCCATTGCTGGAATCATCACTTGCAAAAGAACTAGAATCATTTTTGAATCACGGAACTTGTTGTATAAAGGCACTTTATTTATAAAGAAATCATTCATTCCTCCTGGATCATTGGAAGCTAATAGCAAGGCTAAAATCGCAATGACTAAGAATGGCCATTTGATTGCATCTTTCATGAAAACTAAACCAAACAAGGCGAAAACCAACATGAACACACCGAAATAAAAGGCTCCACCACTCATGCGTTGGCCACCCCAATATCTATTCATTTGTGCAATGTTTTCCGAATATTGAGGGTCTACATTCATCATAACATCTTCGTCATTCCCCATCATTTCTCCTCGCTCACCCTTTGCATTAGGTGCAATGATGGATAACAATTCACCATTACCATAGTTGTATTCTAAAATGTAGTTTGTCTCAAGTCCTTCTTTGACCTTTGAAGTTACTTCCCCTTTTGGTTTGATGGTTAAATCCGTTGAACCACGCGTCGTATATTTACTATACTCTAGAGTTGAAGAGAGATTTCCATAGGAAGGCATAATTGCCAAAATCGAACCAATTCCCAATGCTAAAATCACTTTTCCTAAACTGATAAATTCTTTTGAAATTAATAATCGAATGGACTCAGCGATAGCAACTGCAGCAAGTAAAAACGCCAAATAATAAGTCATTTGAAGGTGATTCGCAGATAGATTCAGGGCAAAGAACAGAGCGAAAACAGAAGCACCGATCAGCAACTTTCCTCTGTAAGCTAGAATTAGTCCACCCAGCGCTGGGGCCATGTAAGCTATCGCATTGACCTTGGTAACATGACCAGCACCAATATATAAAATGTTTATTGTGGAAAGTCCAAAGGCAATTGATCCAATGATTCCAACCCAAGGATTCACCCTCAAGCATAATGCAAAAATATAAAACCCCAACATCGCCATAAACATTAGTCCAACGGGACGAGGCAATCCTAGTTTTAAAATAATATCTACCTGCGAAATAAAGTTGTTGGGATGTTTCACATTGATTTGATAGGCAGGCATACCACTGAACATTGAATTTGTCCAAAGCGCATTCTTTTCATTCATTAAATTATTATCCGAAATTTCTTTTTCCATACCGCGATATTGCATAATATCACTTTGTTTTAAAGAATATCCACTAAAAATTGGAGAAAAATAAACACAAGAAAGTGTAACAAATACAAGAATGGCAATGACATGCGGAAGAATCTTTTTAAAATTCATTTTGTTCATTTTAAGAATGGATAATTAGATAATCTTAAACAAATTTAATCAAGAAATTGAATATGAAACTTTATATTTTGAACAAGGTTTTAAATCGTTAATGTTTTGACCTCAATATAAAAAGACAAAATGACTCATTAAATTCTCTATCTACTTTTCAATTTTAATTGAACAAAAAATAATTAACGGAAAATTGTAAAATCCAATTGAATTATTTGATTAAATTTAGTGTTAGATTTTTTTAACTTAAAACGAACAAAAATGAAAAAAACATTAATTTTCGGAGCTTTTGCTTCTTTGATGATGGCTTCTTGTGCAAAAGACTACTCATGTAAATGTGTTGTTTCTGATTCAACATCAGGGACAAACAACTCAGTAACAACGGTAATTAACGGAAAGAAAAAAGATGCGAAAGCAGCTTGTGAAGGACAAAATTTAGTATTAGGGACAGTTACACAAACTTGTACCATTCAATAATTTGATTTCAAAATCGATTAAGGGGGGCATTGCCCCCTTTTTTTTTAACTTCACCGCATGAATTTATTTGAATCCATTTTTCTTGACCTCGGTTTCTCCTGGACTATTTCAAAACTTATTCCATATGTTCTAATGTCGATCATGGGATTTGTACTCGTTTATACGTTACATAGTCGAGTAAAAGAAAAGCTGAAAAAATGGATTTTTATGTCGATTCTCGCTGTTTTACCCTTTGTGATTTACTTCTCGATTTACCCAATCTATAATGGGGATTTTGTGAACCAACACTTCGCGCCAGAGCAATTGTCTGCTTTTCCTAAAAAAACAACCTTAACTGTAATTGTGCTTCCGGGTTGTCCCTATTGCCACGAATCAATTAATTTCATGAATCAACTGATTAAACGAGAACCCAAATTAAACATTCGGTATATGGTGATTGCTGAAACAGATTCACCCTTACTTCCATTTCGTCAACAGTTATCCAAACAAATTTCTGTTCTCAAATCAGCGAAACCGAAAGATTGGATTGTGATGGCCAGAGGTGGATTCCCTTGCATGATTCTAAGTGAAAACAGAAAAATCATCTATGCATGGGAAAACGATGGTTTTGGCGTTCGTGCCATAGATGATGTTTTAAATAGATTCAATCATGAATCACTTGAACAGAAGTAAAATCCGGGTTTAAGTATTGGCATATTTCTGAACATCTGCCGCATCAATCTCTTGCTCACACAGAATAACAAGACGTTCTATTATATTTCTTAATTCGCGAATATTTCCTGTCCAATCAAGTGCTTTAAGCGCGTTTAATGCACCCTCATTTAATTTTTTACAAGGAATTCCATGGTCCTGACAAATCATTTGAAGGAAGTGATTAGCTAGGATTGGAATATCTGAACGTCGATCATTTAGGGATGGGACATGAATTAAAATCACGGCCAAACGGTGAAATAAATCTTCTCGAAATCTTCCTTCGGCAATTTCTTTTCTTAAATCCTTATTGGTTGCAGCAACAACGCGGCAATCAACTTTCACATCTTTTTCACCTCCTACACGCTGGATGACATTTTCTTGCAATGCACGTAGTACTTTTGCTTGTGCACTAAGTGACATATCCCCTATCTCATCTAGAAACAAAGTTCCCCCCGATGCTAATTCAAATTTTCCTTTTTTATCTTTAACAGCAGAAGTAAAAGCTCCTTTTTCATGTCCAAAAAGTTCGCTTTCGATCAATTCTGTAGGAATTGCCGCACAATTCACTTCGATGTAAGTCATTTTTGATCGGTTCGACAACTCATGCAAAGAGCGTGCAACGAGTTCTTTTCCCGTTCCATTTCCTCCTGTAATTAGTACACGTGCATCTGATGGAGCCACTTTTTCTATCATGGCTTTGATTTCCATAATTTCTGGAGTTTCACCGATTATGGCACTCCCCTTCATTTTCTTTACGGTTGTTTTAAGGATTTTCGTTTCCTGAACCAAATGATTTCGATCCTTCACGTTTCTCAAAATCACCAAAATTCGATTTAAATCAAGTGGTTTTTCAATAAAATCAAACGCTCCAATTTTGATTGCCTGAACGGCTGTTTCGAGTGTTCCATGTCCGCTAATCATAATGATTGGAACTTCGTTGCCTTCATTCTGTACTTGTTGTAACAACTCCATACCGTCAACAAGTGGCATTTTAATATCACAAAAAATAACATCTAAAGAATTGGATTGGATGATTTCCAATCCTTCTTTACCGTTTTCTGCTTCTAAAACCTGACAATTCTCGTATTCTAAAATTTCTTTCAGAGCTCTGCGGATTGCACGTTCATCATCAATAATGAGCACTTTCATAGCTTGTAATTACTTGTTAACTGTTCGCTCCAACATCGGAACAAATTTAAAGGTACCAAACTCTTCTTTTGAAAAGGACGTTTCACCTTGTTTTATGATTTTCAACATTTTCTGCTCGGTACCTTCACCAACAGGAATGACCATGATTCCATTTACTTTTAATTGCTTTAGCAACTCTTGGGGGATTTCTGGCGCTCCGCACGTAACCAAGATTTTATCAAATGGAGCATTCAAGGGACTTCCTTTGTAACCATCACCGAAAAATAGTTTTGGCGAATAATTTAAGTGATGAACAACATGTTTGGCTGCTAGATGCAGATCACTATGGCGTTCAATGGAGAAAACTTTAGTTCCCAACTCACATAATATGGAGGTTTGAAATCCAGAACCCGTTCCAATTTCCAATACTTTATCTCCTTTTTGAATTTCTAAGAGTTCTGTTTGAAAAGCTACCGTATAAGGATGAGAAATTGTTTGTCCGGATCCAATCTGAAATGCCATATTGGAATAAGCTTGATCTTCAAAGGCGGTATCAAGAAAAAAATGACGCGGAACAACATCAAAGGCATCCAAAATTCGTTGGTCTTTAATGCCCATATCTGCTAGAGCCAAAATGAGCTGCTTGCGTTTTCCTTTGTGTTTAAACGAATCTTTTAAATGTTGCATTCGGTAACTTATAATTGAATTCCAACTGGACAGTGATCTGAACCATAAACATCATTCAGAATAAATGATTCTTTCACTTGAGGTAAAAAGGATTGCGAAACGAGGAAATAATCAATCCGCCAGCCAACATTTTTCTCTCGAGCACCCGCACGGTAACTCCACCAAGAATATTTGACCTGTTCAGGATTCAATGCTCTAAACGAATCGATTAATCCATTTTGAACAAAGTGATTCATTCCATCAATTTCTTCTTGCATGTACCCTGCAGCTTTGTTGTAATTTTCTTTCGGACGTGCCAAATCGATTGGCTGATGCGCCACATTGAAGTCACCACAAACAAGCACTGGCTTGATCGCTTCCAACTTTTTTAAGTAAGTTAGAAAATCGGAATCCCAACTTTGACGATATCCCAATCGCAATAATTCACTTCCTGAATTTGGAACGTAAACCGAAACAACAAAATAGGACGAATATTCTGCACATACCACACGACCTTCCGTGTCATGCTCTGTAATTCCGATGCCATATGTAACATCTAATGGTTGAACTTTGCTTAAAATCGCTGTTCCCGAATATCCCTTTCTTTCCGCTGAATTGGCGAAAACATGATATCCCTCCAACGATGCACATGCGTCCTGAACTTGTTCTGGCGTAGCTTTCGTCTCTTGTAGGCAGATAATATCTGCATCAACGCGTTGCATATCTTGAATGAAGGATTTTCCGACGATTGCTCGGATTCCGTTCACATTGAAGGAAATTAGTTTCATGGGTCGTATGATTAAATATACATCGCTGTACGAAGCTTCAAATTTAATCAGAATTTAAGCTGGAAAAACAGAAATTGATAGGGTTCGAACGCTTTTTTTTCTGAATGGAAACTGCGGAATTCTGTCCCAATGTTAAAAACATCATTCATTGCATAGATAAACCCTAGACTTTCAGAGGCAAGTTGTGCTTCGATGATCTGAATCTTACTCGGATCTTTGAAATATTCCAATCGACCATATAATCTCATTCTATCGGAGAATGAATAAGCTACCTGAGTATTTATCTGTCCCCAATTGCGGGAAAAATTGATTCCTTGCGTACCGATAAAGAAACAACTTTGAAACAACCATTTTTTTTTGGTGAATTGAACATTCCATTCACTAAAAATACGCGTTTGAAATTCCTTTGCAAGTGTTGGTTTTTCTCTTCCAATATACGTTGACCAGTTAAATTTCCAACGATCACGTTTAAACTCCAATAATGAGCCAAAGGATGGCGTAAAGTTGGAATAATCCATCTTTTGCCAACCATTCATCGCAAACAGGGACAAACTCCAGTTTGCATTTAACGTTCGGTTATACTTCAATCCACTAATGTAATAGGGTACATATTCTGGCGCTAAGCTTCTGGAATAACTCATTTGATCAATACTTTTCGGCGTTTCTTGCGTGTAAGGCGAACTGAAGACACCAGCTGCAATGCTCGATTTATTAAATTTTCGCTGCACGTATGCTTCATAAATCCAACGTTTGAACCATTGTTCATTCGCATAATTTTGCTGCATATAAGTCCCAATCGCTGGGGAAAGCGCGTATTTCCATTTCGTATTCTCCCATGTAAATTCCATGAGATTCAAATTAATTTGAAAGGAATTTAAGTTCGATGAGGAAACTAGGTAAGGAATCTTGCCAATGGAATTGGAATTGCCAAGTGTTGAATACCCATCAATTAGTCCATGCAGTTGAAAGCGTAAGGTATCCTTATTTCCAGCTTGGACAAACATTGAATACAAAAGAATCCAAGAGATAAAAATGTACTTCATGGTTATTTGAAAATTAAATCACCGGTAGAATACCGGACTTTTTGAATAATTGAAGGTATGCCATACGCCCATATATCTCCAGAATTGGATAACTCTGCTTTTATTTTTAGTTGATCCGTCGATAAGAATGAGCGACCATTGGAAGCATACATCACTGAAATAGAATCCTGCACTTGCATCTCACGCGTATCAAAACAACCATTTCCATCAATATCAAGACGAAGATAGTTACAAGATCCCTTTAGAAATAGGTTCGCAAATCCATGTGGATTTTGAACATTGATACTATTGGCAAGAACATTTAAACTTAAATCGCCTGCGCCATCATTCATCAATACATCTAAATGATTTGTTTGAATCGTATCTGCATTCGTTAACAATTCTGAACCCCAATAAATTAATTTGGACAAATCGATAAAGTGAATTTTCAGTGTGACATCGCCGTTTTTGTAGCGCAAATAGGGACATTTATTTCGATTCCAAATTTCAAGTTTGGAATCTGTTATCGACCAATCAATAAAATTCACTAGGTTTTCCCCTGCGACGATTTCTAGGTAGGAACTTGTATCTTGAATTAACTCAATTTTCAAGCGCTGATGTAATTCCATTTCATGAAATTCTGACAATGGAATGATCTTGGTGATTTGTTTTCCAGCTGTTTTCCAACAAGTCCTATTCTCTGCTTTCTTACACGAAGTAAATAAAACAGTAAAAAGAATGACGCATCCGACAGAAATCAACTTCATTTTTCTCGTTTTTTAAAGTGATACGTTAGTCCAAATTCCAAATAATCTGCTTTTGCATAATGCGTTTTTAACCCAAAAAATGCACTGATCTGATGACTTAAGTAATACCTACAACCCAAACGAATGTAGAGCGGTCCTTCTGCACGGTAACGATCCCGTACATATACACCCAAGCCATATACAAAATTGAAACGATCCAATGGAAGTAAGTAAGATGCGGAGATACCAACTTGCAGAATATCCAATTGGGATTTTGCCACCATTGGCTCGTAGTTCAAAAGTGCCTGTTTTGAAATGACATCTAAATTCACTTCAAATCCTGCTTTTGGCGTAAAATAATTTCGAATCGAAAAAGAACCAGCATATACTGGGTATTTTTTTCCACCAATAGGCATTGTTTCCTTAAATGAAAGCATGCCATTTACACTTGGTTGCCAATGATTATAGTTATAAAAAACCTCCATTGGCTGGACTTTGAGTGTTTTCTCTGGTAGAAAATGCTGGAAACCAACAGAAACATACGGTAAATTTATTCCTAAATTAGGAACTTTGAATGCCCCGTTACTAAAATGGGTCATGTCCATCGCTAAGGTGATTGCCGATTGTTTAAACGCGAATGTTTGCTTCAATGCAAAGCACATCATGGCATTAACGCGAGAACCTATTGCGACATTTTTCGGATTTAAAATGGGGTCATAAGGACGATTGGTGTAACCAATTCCAGTTCCAAATTTCCAGTCCATTCGGTAATTCTTGTGTTTTACTAAAGGCATTTCAGCGAATCCATACAAGCCAATAAAACGTCCAAGAATGTCATTATTCCCAACAGAGCCCAGGAACAATGTTCCACCAACAACCGGCTCACGATAGTACGAATGCCAAATTTGTTCACCACTGAGTTTCTTGACATATGATAATTCAGTTGCGCAGGCCAAATTTTGAGCTAAATGTGCCATTCCGGCATGATGAGCGGCTAAAAACCCTATTTTCTCACGGACTTCAAATCCCGATTGAGCAAAGGAGAATTTGCTAAGTAGTAAACAAATGTAAAAAAGTAGGTCGCTTTTTTTCATAATCCAAAATTAATGAATTCTTGGGTGACAGAATAACTTTAACTTTGCTTTATGGATTCTAGACTTGTCGCGTTTGAACGCTTATTAAATATCATGGATGACTTAAGGGAAAAATGCCCTTGGGATCAGAAGCAAACCTTCGAAACGTTGCGAAATTTAACGATTGAAGAAACCTACGAATTGACCGATGCCATCACTAAAAATGACATGCAGGAAATCAAAGGTGAAATTGGAGATTTATTCTTACACCTCGTTTTCTATTGTAAATTGGGAGATGAACAAGGTCAATTTGACGTCACAAGTGTTTTGAATGCCATATGTGAAAAGTTAATATACCGTCATCCACATATCTATGGAGATGTCACAGTTTCTGGCGAAGAGGAAGTCAAAGCCAATTGGGAGAAACTGAAACTGAAAGAAGGAAAAAAATCCGTTCTGGAAGGAGTACCATCTTCCCTACCGGCGCTAGTTAAAGCAACCCGTATTCAAGAGAAAGCAAAAGGAATTGGGTTCGAATGGGAACACCGTCAAGATGTTTGGAAAAAAGTCGAGGAAGAAATGCAGGAACTTCAAGTCGAGGTCGAAGCGAACTCCGAACACGTGGAAGAAGAATTTGGAGACGTATTATTTTCCCTGGTGAATTATGCGCGCTTTATTGGTATTTCACCTGAAAATGCACTTGCACAATCAAATCAAAAATTCATTCAGCGCTTTCAATTGATGGAAGATCTGATTAAAGATGCCGAATTGGACATCCGAAATATGACATTAAATGAATTAGATACCTTTTGGGATCAAGCAAAACTTAAATTAAAGAAATCATGAATCAATTAGAATTTCAACTTTTAGAAACAGTCATCTTAATTGCATTATCGCTGTTAATTAAGCTCTTAGCGACAAAGTCAGTCAATCGCTTCTTGGCTCATTTCGATTTCGATTTGAAACGAAAACGCATAACGGTGCGCATTATCAATTTGTTTTTGTGGATTTTCATTGCGATTGTTCTGGCAGGAATTTGGAACATCAATAAGGAGGGATTGGTTGTTTTCATCACTTCAATCATCACTGTGATGGGTGTGGCATTTTTTGCGCAATGGTCGATTTTATCGAACATTACAGCTAGCTTGATCCTGTTTTTTAATCACCCAATGAAAATTGGTGAAACCATTCACATTTTGGATAAGGAATATGATATTGAAGGAGAACTAATGGACATTAGTTTCTTCTTTATGTACATCAAAACAAAGGAAAATCATTTGGTCACCATTCCAACATCCGTAGTTTTGGCTAAAACGATTGTCCGCAAATAATTAAAGGCGAATGGATAACTCAAGTTGTCCGCCTAAACCAAGTTCCACAATTTTTTTCAAAGTAGAAAAACGCACTTCTTTCATATCGTTTTCTAATTTTGAAATGTAAGATTTCGTAGTACCAGCTTTTGTGGCTAATTGTTCTTGAGTCATCCCTTTCTCTAATCTTGCACTTTGCAACAGCGCTCCTATTCGAAATTCTTGATAGCCTTTTTCTAAGACATCGCGAGCTTCTGAACCTTTGGGACCATAATGCTTGTCTTTGAACTGATCTAATGTCAGTACTTTACTTGTTGTTTTCATAATCCTTTTTTAATTGAATGGCACGTTTGACTTCTTTTCGTGGAAGTTTCTGAGTTTTCTTTTGAAATGCGTTGATGAGCACCACCAATTTTCCTTCATCGAAAAAACAAAAAATGCGAAAAATATCACTGCCGTTTTGAATACGTATTTCATACAAACCATCCGTTCCGTGAATGTGCTTCAGGTATTGAGCTGGAATTACAGGCAACTCTTGCAGTAACTCAAGGGTCCAAATGATTTTCTCCCTTACTTTAGGCTTTTGCTGAACAAAAAAATCTTCAAAATACGTTTCAAAAAAGAGGATATCTCTTAACTTCTCTCCCACTTTCTCCATACAAAAATACAATTAGTTTCACTTTAGTACAACTTTTCACGTATTTTTTTTACATATTTGATTTTTTAGACCAAATGAATAACGCAGAAATGGAAATTTATTGTGTGGAGGGACCCAGACTTATGCCGGGAAACAGAGAAAATATTTTTCCACTGGTTGGGCCAATGCAGAAATATTCAAATTGTCAGATGCTTTTGTCAAATCGATAATGTCACCATTTTTCATCAACAGATTAATGTTCTGTTTATCTTGATTATATGCTTTATTTGTTAAAATATCCGAATAAACAAAATAGTCGACCTCATCACCAGTTAATCCGTATTGATCTTGCACCCGCTTACGCTCGGTCGCAATGCGCACCTCACTAAACGGATCCTTCGAAATAACGATTTTAAATAGCTTTCGGTTCACCAATGACTTTGCTAATTGCGACAATATCTGATCGCTATGTGTTTGCCATACTTTAATCGCGGACCAAATATCGTAATCGTCTAACTGGGCAAAATTTTCCAGGACTTCTTTACGTTGATGAAAGTCGTTTTCAGTAATGTCTTGTTTCATGAAAAAGGACAAAGCTGGACTCGCAAAAACTTCATCACCTCGTTTGGCCAAAAATTTAGCTCTGCGTAGTGCATGAATCAACATAAACTCAGCAGCAACTACAGTTTTGTGCAAGTATACTTGCCAATACATCAAACGTCTAGCTACAATGAACTTTTCAATCGAATAAATTCCTTTTTCTTCCAACACTAATTGTCCATCGCGAACGTTCAGCATTTCAATCAATCGATCTGTCCCGATGATTCCTTCACTCACACCGGAATAAAAACTATCTCGATTTAAATAGTCGAGACGATCCATGTCGAGTTGACTAGAAACCAATTGATGTAAAAACGGTTTACTGTATTTATTTTGGAAGATCAGTAAAGCCATATCTAACTGACCATCGAATTCCTTGGATAATTCTTCAATGAAAAAGGATGAGATTTCTTCATGACTTACACCGCAAACAATGTCGTATTCTAATGCATGACTAAATGGACCATGTCCGATGTCGTGAAGTAAAATAGCCAAACATACCGCACGTTCCTCTTCGATCGTGATTTCATGTCCTTTGCGACGAATCGTTGCAACTGCTTGACTCATCAGATGCATTGCGCCCAAAACGTGATGAAAACGCGTATGATTTGCCCCTGGATAAACAAGGTGACTTAATCCCAATTGCATAATTCGACGAAGTCGTTGCATATGAGGATGTTCCAAAATATCGAAAATTATTTCGTCTGGAATTGTAATAAAACCATAGACTGGGTCGTTAATAATTTTCTTCTTGTTGTTTCGATGTTGATTCGGTTGCAATTGAGTACCTTTAATTAAATTCATTCAAAACTATTAAAA
>CANHMH010000005.1 GCA_947461635.1 Flavobacteriales bacterium
CTGATGAGTCCACCACCAATTAAAATCGTGAAAATCACGACAATAAACGATGGACGTTTGATCGATAGTTCTGTGAGTGTCATATCTGCTTACTTAGCCAATTTTACATTTGTATTATTCTCCAAATTCACTTGTCCTTTGACAACCACCACATCATTTTTAGTCAAGCCAGAAACAACCTCTAAATATTCACCATCGGATGTTCCCGCAGTAAAAGAAGTTAAAATCGCTTTGCCATTTCTCACAACGTATACTTGTGGATTTTTGGAGGATCCCACTAATGATTTTCTAGAAACAGCAAGCGTGGTAACACTTGTAGAGTTTTCCAAAGAAACAGATCCATACATTCCTGCCATAATCTTATTTGCTGCATTGTTTTGAATGCTTGTTTGAATTTTGAAATTATGTGAACCATCCGCTTGCACAGCGATCATGCTAACATTTCCTTTAAATTCTTCTTTTCCATAAATATCCACATTCGCCATGACACTTTGCCCTTTCTTAAACTTCATCACATCACGCTCTGGAACAGAAATCGTTAACTTCAAGGTAGAAATGTCGGTTAATTCAACAATCGGAGTTCCTGGCATAACCATTGAACCAAGATCCACCAACTTTTTCGTTACTACCCCACTGAAAGGCGCAACAATCGAGGAACTTCTTAGTTGCTTTTGTAATTGCTTCAATTGAACTTCAGCAGACTTCAGTGCCAATTCCATTTTTTCAGCTTCTATTGCAGAGATTGCTTGGTCTTTGCGAAGGTTCGAAAAACGAGCATTGTCATTTTTCAATTGTTCGATGTTCAATTTCGCGTTTTCAATTTGCAATTGCGTCAATTCATTGTCTAAACGAGCTAAAACTTGTCCTTTTCCGACCACATCGCCTTCCTTAACAGTCAGTTCGATTAATTTTCCAGAACCATCAGAAGCTACGTTATTTTGGTGATTTGCTTCGAATGTCCCTAGAAAGCTCATAGAACGATCAAAAGTATGCGTTGTGGGATTTTCTGCCTCTACAAGAATGGCTTGTTTGGAGTCGTAAATAAAGATTTTTTCTTGAGCCGCTTTTTGATTACTGAATAGTTTAACAACAAGTAAAGCAATGACTACAATGGTAACAACTGCGATGGAGATTATTCGTTTCATTTTAATTCTTATTTTATATTTCCGATTGATTTTAAATATTCTAGTTCAGCTTGACGCAATTGAATGTAGGCCGAAACAACATTCGACTGCGCTTGTTCAAGTCCGGTTTCAGCCATAATAAGGTCATTCGAGCTAATTAATCCTTCTTTGAATTTTAGATTCGCATTGGCATGCACATTTTCTGCCAATCTAAGTTGTTCCTTGCTCACGTCTAAGGACTCTGCTTTCACTGTAATTTGACGTTTATTTGTCGTGATCGTGTAATTCAATTGTTGGTTCAAAAGTTCATATTGATTATCGATTTTCTCCAGATTTAATTGATTCAACTTCGCTTTGTTCACGCGTTCCATTCCTGAGAATAAATTCCAGTCTAAACGTAGACCAAGGAATGCGCCAGGGATTCCAGTTCTGAAATCATCTTCGGGTTTTAGGTTTATGTTGTAATTGTATATTCCATAAAAATTCAAATTTGGTAAATAACTCATTCTGATTCCTTTTCCTTCCTCTTCGTTCAATTTACGTTGAGATTCCACTAAATTCAATTGCAAAAGATTTGGAGCAGCTTCCTTTAAAATGGTTTTTTGAACCATGACATCCTCAGAGAGTATGACTTGCTGACTTGACGGCATACCGATTAAAATCTTTAATAAGTTTTCTAATTGATCTTTGGTCGCGAGTAAATTAGACTTCGAATTCATCAAACTCAATTCATTGATTTTAATTTTATCCACTTCCGTTGGAATGATTACACCCTGCGCAAGAGAAGCCTGCATATTCTTCAAAATAGCTCGGGTATGAACAATGTTCGACTCAATAAAGGACAATTGTTGATTTACACCTTGGAGTAAAAAATAAGTATTCGAAACTTGATAACGCACCTCTTGAATGGCGATCTCACGTTGCGTTCCTACTAGCTCCGTATTTATCTTCAATGCAGCTAATCCATAATTCACTTGAGAATTGAACAAAATCTGAGTCAATTGTAGGTTATTCGACAAAACGAAAGGAACTCCAAATTTGACTGTATTAAAAACTCCAACAGGACCACCGAAAGCAGATGCTGGAATAATTTGTCCAGGGATGACTGCATTGTACTTATAGTCTGCATTGAAATTCAACTGAGGCATTCTCGAGGAGAGGTAAGCTTCTCGTTGACGTTCGTTCATAAGAACATCTAAGTTTGCATTGCGAATTTGAAGGTTGGCTGTATCAGCCATTTGAATACAGGTGGATAAATCCAGTACTTGAGCACGTGAGGTATTCAGGTGAAAAAGTACTAAAAACAGACCTACGATTTTAAACGATTTACGCATGTTTATTGGTATTAGGAAATAAATAATTAATCAACATTTCTTTGACTATTTCTTTGTGCTCATTTAAACGAGCCTCGTGTTCATTATCATCAATCTGGTAGATACCACAGATGAGTTTTTTACTCATGATTGGGAAATGACAGTTGGACATAAACAACAACGTAACATTTATCATGTTTACTTTGCGCATGTGTCCTTGAGCTTGTGCCTTTTCACATTCTTCGAAAATCCCAGTTTTGTGTAAACGACCTAAAAATTTGGATTGATCGAGTTCTGCATCTGATTCTTGATTGAGTCCAGCATGGATGAATAAAGGTAATTCAGGATGTTTTCGTAAAAACTCGAATTCTTTATCTATCAACATGCGTGTTTTATCTTCTAATGGAAGGTCTTGCTGAAAGACATCCACCATACTTTCGATAAAATCTGAGAGGGCCGCTTCAAGAATTAATTCAAACAATTTGCCTTTGGATCGGAAGTAATAATTCAGTAAGGCAACATTGATTCCAACTGACTTGGCAATTTCACGCGTTGTACATCCAGAAAATCCTTTTGTCATGAACACTTTGCGTGCAGCATCCTTAATTTTCTGTTCCGTACTTACGTCTTTTTTCATGTTTGTTTTGAGCGCTGCAAAGTTAAACACTTATTTTAAACAATTGTTTAAAATCGATGAAAAATTAAACGCTTGTTTAATTTTTTTAACGAACAAAAAAAAGGCTTGTGAAACACAAGCCTTTCCATGTAATACGTTATATCTTACAAACCGTTCGCTGCTTTACGCAATGTTAAATCCAAGAACAATTCATCCATTTTTTCTTTTTGTTTTTTGTCACGGTTGGACAAATCCAATTGACCAACAGTTTTCAATGCCGCCTCAGCATCCACTGTATTTCTCATTGCGAAGTAACACTCTATCAAATCGAAATAAACTGCAACTGTTACATCTTTATCGATGCGTGCTTTCTTGTCGTAGATATCCGATTCTGTTAAAATTACTTTAAACGCTTCGATTGCTGCCGTTAATTTTTGTTTCGCTAACGTTTCGTTCGTTGTCAATGTTTTAAGTCCAATGGTTGCGTTGTTGTATGCTTCCATCACGTCTGCATGTGCATCGTTTTTAGATTTAACATAGTCCAAAGAAGTCGCACGAGTGGTAACTTCATACCCAATACGGTCGTTCACCAAATGATTAATGAATTTCAAGTTTTCTTTTAATAAGTTTTCTTCTGTTGATTTAACTAACATAGAAAAATCAGAGGATGGTGCTGTTTTTGAAGAAGTTGATTTGTACGTTTTAAATGCTGAAAGTTCAGCCGGTGCAACATAGAAAATTTCTTGATTATTGATTCCAGAAACTCGAACTGACATTGGCATGCGGTAAGTGAATTCAATCCAATAGTAAGTCACTTTGTAGGTAGTTCTTACGCCATCTTTTACTGAAACTTCATCTTTCGCTTCTGACTTAATTGTTGGTTGAGAATGCTCGAATCCTTCAATATTTACTGCATAAGAAAGTGCATTAACCTGTGCTTTCGTAAATCCGTCCATCACTAAATAGGTCGCAGCTAACGAAGGATAATCGTAACTAGATTTCAATACTGGTTGAGAAATCGTTCTACGGTAAGGTTGAGCAACGTAATCTTTCACTGGTTTAGTGTTTTCGTTCAACAACTGTTTTTCAATCACTTTTGTTGCAGTTGATTTCGCATTATACACTTCCATTTCTTTCGCATACTTATCATCTGCTGCTTTTACTTTTGCTGGATAATCAGCAAGTTCACGTTGGTAATCAGCTTCCGCACGCGCCTTGTCAGCTTCGAATTGCGCCATTAATTTAGCGTTCTCTCCTTCCGCAGAAGACGTAATCACTGAGTAGTAATTATCCACTTTCGGTTGAATTGGATTCGTTGGTAACTTCACATACGTATACGTAATGTCTTCTGATTTAACTGATTGACCATAAACAAGGCCAATAAAACTGGTTAAAATAAGGGATAATGTTAATTTCATTTGTTTTACTTTATTAAATTATTCGTCTCAAGGACGATGCAAATATAGAAAGGATGCTTTAAAAAGAAAAATGAGCAACTAAATGCGAAAAACTTCTGTTTAAGTAAATTCAGTTGCGATTTTCGCAACTATTCAATTTTAACTTTCACAATTCAATAATTGTAGGATTAAAAAAAAGTATATTTTTGAAAAGGAAAATAACCTAGAAAACAACGATATATAAAGAAGTACATGCCTCATATTCAAAAAAATCCACACTTAATTTCTGGATTTAGAAAATCCTGGACTGAAACACAAATTAAGTTGGGCTTATTGGTTTTTCTATTTAAACGCTATAAAAACCCTCTTACCTTTTTCAAGGTTTTGAAAGGAATCGCAGCTTTTAAGTCGAGATTCACCATTGGACAAAAAATCCCGAAATTAGCCATGGTAGATGGAAAAGTTTACATGAACTGCAATGTGAGTGGAT
Organism: Flavobacteriales bacterium; assembly: GCA_947461635.1. Lineage (GTDB taxonomy): Bacteria > Bacteroidota > Bacteroidia > Flavobacteriales_D > Crocinitomicaceae > UBA952. Next base: position 4,941 of record CANHMH010000005.1, read on the forward strand.
TCCCCTCCCCCTTTTTCTTCAACCCCATGGAAATGGAAGCGCGAAAAACATTGAACTTACCAAATACACTTTTAGAACAACAATCCGCCGTTCAAATTGCCTTCACAAAAAAATGTCCGTTGAACTGCGAGCATTGTTTCGAAGGAGACATTTTGAATCAAAAAGAAACGCTCACCCTTGAAGACCTCCAAAAAATCATTTCAAAACTTCAAAGTGCTGGTATTCCAATGATACAATTTGCTGGCGGTGAACCCATGAATCGTCTCGCGGATCTGTTAATCTTATTGAAAACGGCAAAAAAAACATCTGATTTCGCCATTTATACATCAGGATATAAGTTAACGAAGGAAAACGCAAGAGCGCTAAAGGAGGCTGGACTCACATCCGTTCTCTTAAGTATCGATCATTATCTTCCGGATAAGCACAATGCTTTTCGAAGAAATGACAAAGTATTTACTTGGGCCATGGAAGCAGCGAAGAGCGCTGTGGATGCAAAATTAGTCTTGACATTTATCGTTTGTGTGACACGTGAATTTTGCACAAGAGAAAACTTATTAAACTACATGAAGTTTGCGAATGAAAACGGAGCGGCTTTCGTTGAGTTTTTGGAGCCGAGATCTGTTGGAAATTACAAAGGAAAAGACGTAATGCTCAGGCCTTTTGAACTGGATATTCTCGATGATTTTTTCCTTGAAGTAAACACAAAAAAAGAACATAAACATTTACCTATTCTTGTATACCCTGGATATCAACAGCGTACCATCGGTTGCGCAGGCGGTGGATCAAAATACCTTTATATTGATACGGATGGCTACATCAATGCTTGTCCATATTGCCGAAATAAAAAAACACACATTTTAGAAGACACTCATGAACAGTCCATTGCTGAAATGCGACAAGAAGGGTGTGAAATTGTCGATAAACTAGCTTAATGTAAAATTAAAACCAAAAAATATGAAATTTATTAGAACCAAAACATTCATAAAAACCATATGCCTTCTATGGTTAACAGGAATTATTTCTAGTTGTGGAACATATTATGAATTGAGTGCAGTTCATTATTCGATGGAAAAAAGATTGTTTAATGAACTTAACAAAGAAAATACAATTGTATTTGTGCATGTATCGAATGAAATGTTTCAATTAAAAGATGTCACGCTGAATAATAAAAATATTCTCCAAGGAACCATCACCCAAACGAATCCAGCGGAAGAGGCATTTTACAATCGCATAAATGAATCATTTAACAAGAAAATGCATTTCAAGAAGGATCTTGTCATACAATCGCGAGAAAAAGCCAAACAAGAAGGAATCCAAGTGGACACGCTCCTTTTAGATCAAAACACTCAAATCGACGAAAGCACTTTTGATAATGGGATTATCCACCAAGTACATCTCCATACCAATAGTTTATCGAACATCGATAACAAAATCAGTCTAGACTTAAATGACCTTATTCACGTAGCTTTTTTCAAGAAAAATTCAGATGCTGGAACTGGAGCCAAGGTTGTTATAACGACACTTCTTTCACTAAGTTTACTTTCTATCATCCTGACCGCCATTGCGTGTAATTGCCCGCATGTTTACGTACAAAATGGAAATTCTTTTGAATACACTAACACCTTGTTTACGGGTGCCTTGAGCAAGCAATTAGAACGCTTCGATTATAAAAACCTACAAGACTTCCATCCAGAAAAAAGTTCCCTATTCATGCAAATTAAAAATGAAGATGAGGAAAGACAATACACCAACCTACTAGGATTAAAAGTGGCCTATCATGATCCATCTTTCCAAGTGATGAACGATAAATTCGGAAACCTTTACAGCATTGCATCTCCTAAAAATGCCATTCGCGCAATTGACCAAGAAAAAATGGATCAACGTGAACTTATTTCCTCTGACAATGAATCATACTTCTCTTTTGATTCACCAACTAAAAATGGACTTGTTAGCACAGACCTCACCTTCAATAAACCAGCTGATATTTCAAATGCGAAGCTCATTTTAAACCTCAAAAACTCCGATTGGGCGGGATACATTCATCAAAAATTCTTAGAAAATATAGGTTCTTATCAAAAAGAATGGATCGAATCCAATTCAAAAAAATCAACAGAAGAACTTCAAGACGCATTTAAAAAAGGTGGGATTCCACTGGTTGTTTACGTCAAAAAGAAAAATAAATGGATTGAAATCGAAACCATTGAACCAATTGGTAATGCGGGGGATCAGTCCGTCGTTATTCCTATAGACGCTAAACTACTAACAGATACATCCATTGAAATACGCCTTCAAAGCGGATTTAAATTCTGGGATTTAGATTATGTGGCCATGGATTTCTCCAAACAACAAGCATTCGAAGTCCAGCACATATCGCCATCTTTCGCGAGTGGAGAGGAAAATAATTTAAAATCCCTTTTATCAAACGATGAAGCTTACTTGACTACTGAATCCCATTCAGAACCAATTTCTGTTCGTTTTGATGGCCTTCAAACGGATAAATCAAGGACCTTGTTTTTAGAAAGCAAAGGATACTACATCAGACAGAAAATGGAAACAAATAAGCCAAAATATATGGAACTCGCGATAATTTCTCGTAAAAATGGACTCGGACGATTCTCTCAAGAAACATTCCTAAATTCGTTGATGTCGTTTCGACAGTTGAATATGACAAACGCGGCAATAAAATAGATTTTAGACAATCTGATTTTTGTGCTAATTCATCTCAAGTTTTAAAAAAAAATCCTACTTTCATTAAAAATTTTATAACATGAAAAAAATATTACTTTTTATTTGTTTGGCTTTCTCCATGGCAAGTTTCAATTCCTGTGGTGGTAGCGATACTAAAGTCGATGATGCTAACTTGAAAAAAGCACAAGAATTAGAAAAACAAGCGCAAGAAAAACTGGATGAAGCAAATCGTTTAAAAGAAGAACAACTTGCTGCGGAAGAAGAAATGATCCAACGCGAAAAAACGGTGGAACGTGCTAAATTGGAACGACAATTCCCAGATTATACGGAAGTTGTCATTGTTACGCAACGTACGTACTTTCACTCCAATCCATCAGATGAATCTACAACAAAGAAATTTCTTGTGAATGGGGATCGCACAGTTATACTTAAAACCAGAAATGGTTATGGTTACGCAGAATTCTATAACCCAGCTGCAGATAAAGTAACAGCAGGATGGCTAGACTTGCATGACCTAGAGGCAATTGATGCTCCAGGTTGTTAAATCAAAAAATTAAGCAAACAAAAAAAAGAACCGATACCGGTTCTTTTTTTTGTTTAATAACACAGAACGATTGTTCCAGGTGAAATGTTTTGGTAAATTGTTTGTGCGGTAGCCAACGGCAAATTGATACAGCCATGAGAACCTTCAGACAAATAAATGGTCTCTCCAAATTTATTTCTCCAACGCGCATCATGAAGACCAATTCCGTTATTAAATGGCATCCAGAAGCGAACATGAGCAGAATACCCTGGACCATTCAATTCAGTATTCGTTGCCATATACTTGACATAATACGCTCCTCCTGGTGTTGCGTGACCTTGATTTACACAACCTGTTACGACATCACTTTCGATAATGAGCGAGCCATTTTTATAATACCATAATTTTTGGTCAGAAATACTAATTTCCACATAGGTCTTGTTCGAATCAAAAACTCCCGACGGAAGTCCATTCATTCCATAAGAAGGTTCTCGAGACACCACCTCGGCATTTCGCACATTCTCAATAATATTTGTGAGTTCCTTATAAATATTCAAGCGAACTCCTATGTCCCCTCCCCTAATTGATTTCTTTTCTCCTTTTGAACTGGTGATGTTCACACTCGGGATGATTTCATCGTATTTAGTAGCCAACTCTTTCACATATGCAAGAGATTTAGATGAATTCAAATTCACCCTCATATTTGAATCCAATAGCAACCAATTAGAAAATATTTTTTTGTCGATGACCACATTTTCACGCTTAAATTGTAGTGTGATTTTTGCATTCAAACTTTTTTTCAATGCGATTAAACCTTGTTTTGTCTTTTCATCAGACAATTGATATTTAGGCTTCTTGTAAAAACGATTACGATCTAAGTTCAATTCCGATTCTTTCGATGAAATTGATTTAAGTAAAGCGTCCGTTAGCAAAGCTGTATCTAACTGATTTCCATTAACAGCCTCAATTGGTTTAAACTCGTTATTCACATAATGATATGTGGCGTTCTTTGGTCTTTGAAAAGGAATCTTATAGAAAAAAGAAGCAAGTGTTTTTTTTAGTTGTTTTTTACTGGTAATCTGAAATATGGTATCCAATTCAAATTTTCCCGGCGCACTAATCGTCAATTCCCAAGAACGACCTATTGTATCTAAAGTATCAAAAGAAACAAGTTTGCTACCCGTTATTACCTGGCCTTTTTCTTCCTCTGTCTTTAAAGTTGCATGAAATTCATCTGGACTATCAATTTCAAGCTTGTAGACATTCTCCATCTCCACCGTTGATTCTGACTCTTTTGCTTTCTTGTTTTTTTGATTTGTCTCGCATGAAGTAAGCATGAGGACAACAAACGATAACCCATAAATTACCAAAGTTTTATTCGTTATTTTTTTCATTTTATTGAACTGTTATTTTGAAAACCATTACTGAATTACCACCTCCATTTTCTTTTCCTTGAGCCGTGACAATTAACTCTTTATCATCGCTTGAAATATCCATTCCTACAGGATAGGAATCAGCTGGGATTTCGCTAATTACTTTCATATCTTTCGTTCGTACAACAACGATTTTCGAACCATTATTCACCGCCGCGAAAAGATACTTACCATCTGATGTGGTAACGATTGTTCGTGCTCCAGATCCGACAGAAACACTTTCAAACTCATTAAAAGCCACTTCTTTCCCTTCATTTTGCACACGACTTTTTACAAATGCGCGCCATGAACATTTTTGAACCATTCCAGGAGTGTTCGCACTGAGGTATAGAAATTCGCCATTTATCACCAAATGACGCACATTGGATTGCATTCCTTTAATGGTGCCCAAAAATTCATACGTTTTCGCGTCAAAAACAGCAATTCCAGCTGCACCTCCCATTTTTCCAACCAATAAAAAATCTCCATCTGGAGTAAAAACGGTACCACGCAAACAATAACCGCATTCGCTATCGCGATTGACGTGTCCAGCACCAAAATCCAACTTCATTTGATAGTCTACTACGAGGTGTTTGTGATAATAGAAATCCATCGGATTTTCACTTTCAATATTGATGACTCCAAGGGTATTATCTCCCCAATGTGTTACTGCGATGAATTTATTGTCAGGTGAGCACGCAATCATTTTTGGAAGCGGTCCAGTAGGCATCACACGAACGATTTCATCCTTTTCCGTATCAATAATAGCCAGTGCTGATGGACATTCCGCATTGCTGTCATAATCTCTGCGGTAATAAGTCACCCATAAGTACTTTCCGTTATGAGAAAAGCAACTCTCTACCGGCTTTCCTTTAAAAACATTATAGTTCGAAAGTGTGCGATTGTATTTATAATCAAATACCGTCGTTTCGTTATTTTTAAACAAATTTTGATTGGAGGCATCGAATGAATGTTCAATCGTTTTTATCTTCTTTTTTGTTTTAGCGTTATACACAACCGTCTTACATCCCTCCAAAGATTGAACATAAAACTTTTGACCATCCAAACTATAATTCACGGATTTAGGAGAATTAATCGACTCATCAAATGCGTCATTCTCATTCGACGGCTTCGCATAATTATGCTGAAATCTATTAACAAGCTCTAAGGTCACTTCGTTTGACCCTTTGGACTTTTGCCCAATTTGTATATGAACAACTTGTGCCTGAAACGAATAAGCAATGCTTATGAGCGCAGTAACTATCAAATACCTCATCTTTTCTATTTTAATAACCAAATCCGGTAACCGTTATTGACACTTGCCAATTCAATCGTGAATGTCTTCAATTTAAGATCCCAAACCATAACTTTTGCCTGATTATCAGTTAAATATTCATCGTTAAAAATCCAAAATTGGACAAACTTTAAATTGTAATTCTGACCATTAAATGCTCGTTGCACATAACTCTGATCCACAAATTCCAATGTCCAATCTTTTTGACGGCTAACTAACTCATCTCGCAGTTTTTCCGCGATAGAAAGATTTAATTTCTTGTCATTTGGAATAATCCCGCGTTTATCAGTTAGCGTATGATAATTGTATAGGATGCCAGTCTTCGTTTTTGCATCAGCATAGCACCAAGCTGGTTTTTTTTCGTTGCATGCAGCTTTCCATTCGGCAGCGGTTTGAGCGTGTAAGATGGAATCACCATTTAAAAAGCTCGTAACTTCAGAGAATTCAGTCTCAAATTGAGCCGATTTGAAATCCGTTTGTAATTCAGATTGGATCACTGGTTCTATTTCACCATCGGACGGTTTTTTATCATTTTGACATGCAAACAATAAAAACAACAGAGAACTGTAAATCAACTTTTTCGTAAATGTCTGTCTAAATTCTACTTTCATCCTCACTAACTGTTCATTTAACTGTTTTCGTTCTAACTGAATAAACTATTTTAGTCCAGACTATAAATCCCTGCCTTGAGCAGACAACATTCCGTAGGGTTTTTCACTGTTACTGTTGCTTTTTTTCCACTCACAACAATTGCAATGTTTTTATCTTTTGAAAAGTATTTATTCGGGGCAGTGGATGTAAACAAAAAACTTAAGGGGTCTTCACATTCACAATGGAAATGCATTGTATTCACAAAAACCTCATAAAGACCACTTTCACCTGTATCCATCAAGATAAATTCATTCATTTTAGCATCCGTAAACTGTTGGGCTGAAACATCCTGAAGAGCAGTAAATACAAACAGGCAAAAAAGACAAAAAATATTTTTCATATGAAGTAAATCAACGTTTTAGTTATTTTTTCTTTAGTGTAACTTCCCTTGCATCACATGCTCCATCGTAAATCAAGGAAACACCTTTCAAACCAAACACTTTGTGAAAGGATAATATGTAGACTGCATCACCTATATATTCACTGTAAGTCCATGTTTGTTTTGCTGAGTCAAAATCAATTTCAACTTCCTGACCATTCACATTCTTAGAGAATGTTTTTGGGTTAGCAGGAAAATGCATCACCATGTCATCATGCCAAAGAGATTTTTCATCTGTGTACCATTTTAAAGGGAAACTTGGGTCATTTGATTTCATCGTAGCTATCCAAATTCCATTGGTGTTTTTCTCAACTTTCACAACCTTAACCCAGATGTTCATTGATGATTTATCTACCGGATAAGTAACCTCGCCATTTTCATCTTCAGAAAGTAAAACTTCGCCATTTTCGTCACACCTTCTTTCTTCCGTGATGTTTTGTTTGAATTTCAATTCATTATCCACTGTAAATAGTTCAGCCCAATAGGAGGATAAAACAGGCGTTTCAATCTTCACCTCTTCAACTTTTTTATCTTCGTTTTGTTCACTTTTTACAGAAGCCTCTTTCTTTTTATCAGGTGCTAAATTTTGTCCACATGAAACGATAAACAGGGCAACGAGCAGTACATTAATTGTTTTCATTTATTGATTTTTATTGATTTTTATTGATTTTTATTGATTTTTGACACAACGTACGGCCATACCTACATTGTTTAAATATTCATCGGTAATTGGTCCATCCGTATAAACATATCGGTATTCACTATACATGTAGAACATAGGTATTGTAAATAAACTATAACTAATATACGATGTAACCACACCATTATTCGAGCGTCTAGAACTAGTCCAAAACTTCGTGTCTATGTCTCTTGTTTCAAAAGTACCCCCTTCAGATCTGTAGCGACTTGGATAGGCATTAAACCCAGTAATATTCGTGCCATTGGCATTGGCATCTCCCCATCCTGTTGAACTTCTTAAGGTAAAGGAAGCAATTTGTTTACTCTTATCATCATTGGATAACATTTTAAAGAGTGTTCTTTCAATATCGTCATATTCGATTCCTTGATTTTTAGCATTTTCAATTCTTTGTTTCAATGCATTTACTTTAGGTTGTGCATCGTCCACTAATTGATTGAACTCGATGTGACTTGGAACATGCCAACCTTCAGGAGCCAATCCTCTTGGGTCATTTAACGCGGCAGCATTGTATAATTTACCAAATTTCGCAGCCGTCGTAGGATCATTGTTATAATAGCACCACGCTGGATTTCCACTTCTCCATTCGGCAATGGTTCTCGCTTCTGGAATTTCATCGCCATTTCGAAAATGATCCACATTCAAATTCTCGGCCATCCAAACTTTATCACCTATTTTCACTTGTTTGCACGCAAAGGGTTTTATGTATTCTCCATCTTTAAAATCACCGTCCAAAATCTTTCCAGATGCCAAGGTCATTTTTCCTGTGCCATTTGGTTTATTGCCATCACATTGACCTACGTATACATTTTTGTTTTTAAAGGTAATTTTTCCGTTTGTTAAATACCCATCTTCGAACTGTCCCTCGTAACGTCCAGCTTCACCAAACATATTATCCTCTAGGATCACGAATAAACCAGTTCCACTTGGGGAAGCATCTTTTAGCTCTCCTTTATAGTAAGAGCCATCTTCATATAGGACGTAATTTTGAACATTGTTGACAAAACCGATTTTATCCTCCATCACTCCTCCATATCCATCTCCCTGAGTACAAGAACCATATTCGTAATCCATGAAATAACTTAAATAAATGCCATTTTTCATGACTTCATCATTTTCGAAAAACCTTTTGAATAAGCTGTTTATATTGTCCGCATCAATATCGTTAGCATAGTCAATCGGTAATTCCAATTCTTTTGTTAATTGTTTTCTAAGAAAAGGATCTACTTCTTCATATTTTTTCAGAAGTCCGAATTCTTTTAAGATTAGTTTATCCCTAATTAGTTCCAATTGACCCATTGTCATTGAATAATCTTCTGGACTTTGGTCATCTCTGTATTCATTCTTAATCATTTTAACCGCTAATCCAGTCCCCATGTTTGACTCTATACCAAGACTCATCTCTTTTTTACCCTTTGAAAAGGAAACAAAGGCTGCTTTATCAACGGAACTAGTTTTGTTCGATGTCCAAAAAGCCGCTATATCATCACCGGCGAGAAAACCACGTTGGTCTCTAAAACCAAGAGGGATTAATCCAAAATAAGCATTCGTTCCAAATTCATCGTCTTCATTTTCTTCTCCCCAAGAATACGGACACTTTAAACTGTTTGCCGCAACGTTAACTCCACCACAAAAAACAGCAAGTTTTTCATAATCTTTGGTTGATGGTATGCGGTACCCTTCAGGTATTATTCCACGTGGATCTATTAATGCATAATAGTTGTAAAGCTTTCCTTTCTCGTAAAAATTTGTCGAGTCGTTCTCAAAATAACACCATGCTGGTTGGCGCGAACTAGTAGCTTGCGCCCATTCTTCATTAGTCATTGCCTGAGGAATAACATCACCGTTTAAAAAATGACTAACCCGTAGATTGTACCCAGTCCATTCTTGTTCATCGAATTCCCCTGTTGTCAAGGTTAATTTAGTGAATAAATTTTGGTCCAAACCATTACCTATTTTCCGACAGAATGCATGTAATTCCGAAATAACGCGATTGATTTCTGTAAGGGAATTAATATCCTTCCAATTTTGGGGTAATGTACTCTCATAGAGAGGGTCTAAGACGATAATTTCATCGCCATTAATTAATCCATCCTTAAATACGGATAACAAGTCATTTGTGTTTAACGCTTTTGCTTCAACTAATTGATTGAACAACTCTAAATAATAACTCGACGCTTCCAAATAGAGTGAATCCTGGTATTTATCTTCACCATTATAGGACAATAAAAAAGATCGATACGAATTTAACGTATTTTCAGATTTTGCTGATTCGAATTTAGTATTTCGTTCATTTTTAACTGTTTTTTGAATCAAGGATTCGACCTCAGAAACCTTATCAGAATCAGGGTATTTCTTGAGATAAGCTTCATAGTCATTCAGTGTGTTTAAACGTTTCGCTTGTTCAAAATCTTCAATCATCTTAATTTGACGCTCCTTCACTGTTAAATCAGTCAAGATAATATTGAAAGTACTATTACCAAAAAACTCAAAATCTAATTGATAACCGGTATTTTCTTTCATTTTTTGACTCAATGCTATCTGAAAATCCACATCATGACAAATCAGTTTTGATTCAAGTTTACCATAATTAAATGAATATGTTTGTGCGGGCTTTTCTGCATGAAAAGAAGGCTCATTGGAGAACTTCTTAAGCGTTGACTCAACAACACTCCATAAGGGATATTCTTTGTTATTTAAAAGAATAACATCGCTAAAGTTTTTATTTAATCTTGGATTGATGGAAACGCGAACTGTATATTCTTTACCCTTTGAATCTCTTACATATAATCGATTGTAAATAGCATTTGACAACTGAATAACTTCATTGAAAACATCGCTTCGATTAGTTAAATATCCTGAAACCAAGGTTGTTTGGTTTAATCCTCCTACTAAATTAAGTGGTTTTGTAAAATCTACTTCGCTTAAATCAAATGCATCAATAAATACTAAACTGCATTGATCCGCCATACCCGAAGAAACTTTAGTTGATTTGAACTCTACTTGAAGATCAACCTTTAATGTTCGAACGATCAACTGATTCAAGGATTCCTTTTTTACTGGTCCGTTCTCCTTCATCGCCAACATGATTTCCTTGGAGAAATCAATTAAGTTAATCCATTCAAACTGATCTCCATATTCATTTTTTAATAGATTGAATTCTTCAAGATACCTTGACCTAGAACTGGATTCATTTACAATTTTGGAGAAAACGTCTTCAGTAATAAATTTTGGACAATAAATTGCTTTTAGTTTATATCCAAAAAACGCATTTATGCTCTGTTTCAAATGAGCAGCCTCAAGTAGATCAGCTAATTTCTTCATGTCCACATCTATAAACCATGAGACGTGGTCTTTATTTGGCGATTGATCCTTACCCGCATTAACAATGCTCACAATCGCTTCTTGACCTTGAAGTTCAATAAACTTGGAAATTTCACTTTCACCTTCTTTCAATTCTAAAGCTGAAGGCGGAATAAATGACACCGGTTTTATCTGAGCTAAACGCAAATTGGTGTTTTCTTGAACGCCCCTGTAAATGAGTTGATAGATAATCTGATGCTTAGCTTTTTCCGCGCTCTTTTTTTCGTTTTTCGTAAAATTATCTAATTGGAAGTAGCCATTAAATTTACCCTTTGAAAATCTATTCAATTGAGTTACTTCAAACGGTTCTTCCCATGCTTTTTGACTTAGGACAACGGATGAAATAAATGACACCTGAAATAATAATATAAAAAGAGGAAATAATCGAATGGTGTATTTTTTAAAAATCATAGCGCTATTCATGGTTGCTTTAGCGGCATTTAGTGTTCCTTTGAAGTTATTTCTAAACGTTTTCCGACTAAAAAAAACGGATAATTCAAGGTGACTTTTTCTACCTATTAAACATGTTTACACAAACTTACACTAATTATTTCGAAAGTAAAAATACCACCGTTTTTAGACATGTTTTACATCCAAAAGTTTGACGAAAAACTTTTTAGTATTCGAATTTATACGAGGTGAAATTTAAGTTGAAATTCTGATGCGAATTTAGAAATCATCACTACACTAAAGAAAAATCCTGAAGAGGAATTAAAACAGTCTAATTTTGTTTAGTTTCTTTTTCTTTTCGGCTTACCGTATTTGTCCATCATCGCCTTTTTGTGGTCATAACGAACATTTACTTTCTTGTTTTTGGCTTTCTTTTCATGGAATGCTGGTCCAACCTCACGCTTACCAAGCTTCAACAGTTTGCCTGGGATTTGAGTAACTGGCTTTTCGAATTCTAATAATTCGTCCGTCATTTCTACTTCACTTGGAACCTCCGTAAATGGAAGTGCCTGTTGCATCAAGGATTCAATTTTAGTTAGAGCATCTGCATCTTTCTCGCTAACAAAAGTGATGGCAACTCCGTTTTTATCAGCACGACCTGTTCTACCAATTCGGTGGATGTAATTTTCTGGAATTTCAGGAATGTCAAAGTTGATGACGTGGGTAACATCCGTTACATCAATTCCACGTGCGATTAGATCTGTCGCTATCAATACACGGAATACACCTGTTTGGAAATTTTGGACACTGTTAAAGCGGAAATTTTGTGCTTTATTCGAGTGAATGACTCCAACGCTATTAAGTAAAGAACTTTCCATTTCTTCAAATAACATGTCTGCTAAGGTTCTGGACTGAACAAAAACTAACACTTTGGAAGAATCAACTGTGTTTTCTAGTAAATGATGCAACAACTGAACTTTAGACAAAAAGTTAGGAACACGGTATCCAATTTGATCAATTTGCGCAAGAGCTGTTCCAGAACGTGCCGCTTCCACTCTCACGGGAACTGTAAAGTTCGCCTCGAGGAAATCAGACACTTCTTCAGATAATGTTGCCGAGAACACCATGTTTTGACGTTTCACCGGCAAAAATTCGAAAATGCGCAATAACTGAGCGCGGAAACCTAAACTTAAGGTTTCATCTACCTCATCAATGACTACTTTCTTCGCATGTTTTAATTGAAGGGAACCGTTGGCTGCTAAGTCGAGGATTCTTCCCGGAGTTCCAACAAGGACATCTAATCCTTGAAGTACCATCGCTGCTTGCGTGTTCATATTCGTTCCACCGTATACTCCCCCAACTGCTACATTCATGTAAGGAGTTAATTTTTCCACTTCACGAACAACTTGCGCAACTAACTCACGTGTCGGCACGATGATCAGAATTTGCGGATGTGGATCTTTCGAGAATTTCCACATACACAAACACGGAAGAATGTAGGCCAATGTTTTACCCGTTCCAGTTTGAGCAATTCCAATGGTGTCTTTTCCAGACATCATCACATTGAAACTTGCTGCTTGAATGGTTGTTGGCGTCTCGTAGCCTAAATCATCTAAGGCATTCCAAAGTGGTTTCTTTAAGTTTAGGTCACGAAAAGTCATGGGGAAAATTTTGCGCAAAGTTACGGAAAGAAATGACGCAAATCATGATAAGCTACTTTTCCTTGTTGCTATTTTTAATGACCTGATTTATTGAATCGAGTATTTCACACATCGTTAATGTATTTAATTCCGAAAAAGCGAACCATTTTTTCCCTAAGTCTTTTAATGATGCTCCCAAATGATAAATCTTTTTTCCATCAATAATTAAAAACCGGTCATGGCTTCGTTCAAAACGAATCCAATCAAATTTCCCGAATTGCTGGTTGGCTTTCGAAAGATCTAAACTTAAGGATTTAGAAAGTGATTTTGATAGTAACACAACGTTTACAGAAAGTTTTTTTTTGGATAAATGACTTAATGTACTTTCATCAATGTAATTATCAATCAAGATTATTTGTTTTTCTGCAGACCGAATAATTCTCGATGCAAGTATATACGCATCAAAAACTTGTCCATCGAAAAACACACCTTGATTTGGCAAAGCTGCAGATTGAATCTGTAAATCGATTTCATTTACCTTTTTAGCTATTGATTCTACGTTATCTTCCAATCGATTCATTCGATTATTTAGTGAGTATCCTTTTAATAAATAGTCTTTCAATATTCGATTAGCCCACATCCGAAAGTGAGTGCCCTGAACAGATTTCACACGATATCCAACCGAAATAATTACATCTAAGTTATAAAATTCAATTCTTCTATTAACCTTTCTGCCTCCTTCGTTTTGAACTGTCAAGTAATCCTTGACAGTTGCTCTTTTATCTAGTTCTTTTTCTCGGAAGCAATTATTAATATGTAAACTAATATTTTGCTTTGTCTGCTTGAAAAGACTAGACATTTGCTGTTGGGACAACCAAACCGTGTCGTCTTCTATTTTTACTTCAATGGATTCATTTAATGTATCGGATCGATACAACATCAATTCGTTTTTCATGATTTTACGTTGCTGATTGTCTTTAAGCTAACGCAATATCCAAAACATTATTTCATGAATAACTGAATGATTTTGAGTCTTTAATGATTTGTGATTAATCTATCTCTTTATTTAATCAAAGTCACCTTCTCAATAAAATCACCAATTGCAGAATGTCCATAAACGACGTACATTCCAGCATCCAATTTTGACAAATCGATCACTTGTCCATTTGTGTACTGTTGTTCTAGCATTTTTTGACCAGTAATCGAATAAATAACGATTCCCCCCTCTTCTATTCCTTTCATCATCAATTGTCCGTTAGATGGATTTGGATATAATTCAATTACACCTTTTGTTAGAGAAGACAATCCAACATACCCATTAATATTCATGGTTGTATTGGTGATAATCGCTGGATTAAAATCGAAATAGATATAAGCGGTATTGGTAATTTCTGAATTTAATGTCAAATTCGCAAGCTCCTTGATTTCGTAGGTAAAGTAACCTTGACTTCCCTCCAAACTATCTACCGAAGGAAGCAATTGAATACCACTAAAGCGAAAAACCACCTCTCTTGAAACCGGATCAATCGAATAACTCACCGGATGTTTTGATCCAATAAATCGAAAAGTAGACAAATCTAAATTCGTGGAAATCGTATCACGTACCACGACATTCAATGCTGGATAATTTCCATCATTTTGAAAGCGAACAGTATACTGTAAGTTCTCTTGGACGTCTGGCTGTATAAACGTTGGCAACTGACATTGTTTGTCGTTCGGGTCATAGGAATTCAATACGGATGCAACAAAGGACGATTGATTAAACAAGAAATCTTGCTCCCCCTGTGCGGAAACCTCCACTGAAAAATAGAAAAGCGTTCCTGCAGGTGTATTTCCTGCAAACGTACATGGAAAACCATAAGACATGCACCCGGATAAATACGCTTCTGTGATGGTAACGGTATCATTGGCTAGGGTAGCATTTGGAAGATTACTAATGTTCGGTGTTACTCCAGCTGGAATAGCAATTTTTATTGTGCTATTTGCATAATTTCCGCAAGAAACATTACATACCTGAACGTTCACATTTCCCTGTTGAATCGGCGCAATAAATTGAAAAGCAGCTGCTGATGTCACTTCGAGATTTGATACTAACCCATTACCTCCACATTCTAGCGTCATGTTCATGGGGACACCTAATGCATGTCCAGTAGCATCAAAAGAATTGATAACGAAATCCTGTGATGTTTGGATATACCCGTTATTTTGAAGCCATGCACTGCTTACTCCAACTGTATATGGAGTTGCAGTCACATCCAATTCTGTGTAATACGCATTTCCAAATGAATTTTGTGGGTAAATCGTTGTTGTTACTCCTGAACCGTTGGTAACATCGTAAGGAATGTTTTGTAAAAACGTAGCCGTCGGATTCAACATGGAAATCACGTTAAAAAATCCGCAATTACTCGTATTGGTGATTACCCATTCAATGGTTGAACTTCCTGCTGGCTGTCCAGATGTTCCGCTTGTAACGGTTACTAATGCGTTATAGATACCCGCTTGACTGTAATCATGCTCGAAGATGTAACAATTCTGACTATTTGGAGCAGAGAAAACCGTCATATTGTCTGAACTACCATCCATCCAATCGACATTTATCTGTGCGCCGGATTCTGGTAAGGAGCCCGTATTGGTACAAACAGACATATTGGAATGACACCCAATCCCTGGGATGGAATTGTACATTAAATTTATTGATATAACCTGTGCAAAAAGGCCTGAAAAACTAGTAATAAGAGTGAAAGTAGATAATACTATTTTTTTCATCGAGAGAGATTAAAGTTCGTTTTTTCAGACGCTTGACTTTTCGATAAGTTGCATTTTTAAAAATAAAAAAGCAGCGAGGAATGAATTTGCTTACCTTTAAAAAAAATAACCAAATGAAAATCAAGCTATTCATCTTATTTATTCTTGCTAACTTATCCTTACAAGCACAATGGACTCCCCTAACCGATGTAAATACGGAGGTGGCAACATCGAATTCAGATGACATGAAAGTTCTAGGAACTGTAAATGGAAAAACGGTTTCCGTATTTTGGAAAGTTGTCAATGCTCCAATTAACTACGAATTACGCATGCAAGTACTGAATGATCAAGGGGTAAAACAACTTGGTCCGGATGGCGTGTTGGTCAGTAATAACATGTCCATGAGTACTTCAACTGCCATTATGAAGTTGGCCGTTGATCAAAATGAAAATGTTTACATTGGAGCTACCGGAACGAATGGTGGAATCGGATTCGCGTTTAAATTAGACATTAACGGGAATCACCTTTGGGGGACAAACGGAATCAATTTAGGAGGCGGATATGTGGTTACTATTTTACCTTTATCTACTGGAGAAGCAGTGATTGCTTGGAACTCAAGCAATCAAACAATGATGCAAAAATATAGCGCTTCAGGTGCTCCGATCTGGACTAGTGCTCAGCAAGTAAGCAATGGTGCAACAAATGGAAAATCTCCGGGAGATTTATTCGAACTCTCTAACAATGAATTTTTATTGGTTTTTCATGTGATTTCCTTTGGGATTAATTCTACCCTTTGGGCACAGAAATACAGTTCTATGGGACTTCCTCTTTGGGCAAATCCTATACAGCTTTCCAATAAATCTACCGTGTGGAACACGTCTTACAGCGCAACGCAAGATGGGAATAATGTTTATTACGGTTACAAAGCTGCCACGGGAACGCATTTTGACTCTTACCTGCAACGCATCAATCCAGATGGAACACTACCTTGGGGAATTAACGGGAAAGACTTTGACATTACCACTACGCGCAATGAAATGGATACGAAAATCGCTTATAGTCCAGGATCTCCTTACGTTTGGTCGATTTGCAATTACACCAACTCAGCACAGAGTACTTATGGAGTTTACATCCAAAAATTTGATAAAGTGACGGGAGACCGTCAATTCACAGATACAGCAAAAGTCATCTACGCCATTGGAACTTGGAAAGTGAATACGGGGGACCTAATGATGGTAAATGGACTTCCCGTATTCTTAATTAAAAGTGGTTTTGACAATGGTGGAACACCCACAACTTTACACGCTTGTATGCTTGATGCAAATGGAACATTCTCTTGGCCCTACGAAACCAAACCTATGGGTACATTTTCCGCAAGTAAAAAACGCATCCATTTTTCAAAATCGACCAATGGAAAAGTAGTGGCAACCTTTATAGAAACGAAAGCAACAGGTGGATCGAAGATTTATGCTCAAAGTGTTTCGGTGAATAACAATAATACCGGCACAGCAGTTGTTACCGCTTGTAACTCTTATACATGGATCAACAATGTCACTTATACAAGTAGCAATAACACAGCAACGTATGTGTTGACAAATGTTTCCGGTGGTGACTCACTTGTAACACTTAATTTAACCATCACTTCCCCTACGCAAGATACACTTTCGGTTAATACGTGTAATTCCTATTCATGGAACGGAAACACCTACATGAGCAGCGGAATCTATTTGGGGCCAACAGTGAATTGTGTCACTTCCTATTTAAACCTTACCATCTCTCCCACTACGGTGCATAATTTAAGCGTCACGGAATGTGGCTCTTACACTTGGAATGGTACAACCTACACCTCTTCTGGTTTATACACGGGTCCGACCGTTAATTGTGTCACAGAGATCCTTGATTTAACCATCACTCCTAGTTCAAGCGACACGATAAGTGCAACAGCTTGTGATTTTTATGTTTGGAATGGTACAAGCTATACAAGTTCGGGTGTATATGTTGGCACAACGACTAATTGTGTTACATCCTATCTTGACTTAAGCATTTCGCCTAGTACCAATGATACCATCTCGGTAAATTCTTGTTCAACTTATGTTTGGAATGGAAACACCTATACAACTTCAGGAGTTTACGTAGGAAATACGACAAATTGTTCGACTGAATATTTGAATTTAACGATTTCGAATGTGGACGCTTCGACATCCGTAACTGGCATGACACTTTCCGCAAATACAACCGTTCAAGGAACAACCTATCAATGGGTGGACTGTGATGCGAATAACACACCGATTCCGGGAGCAGTGAATCAATTTTTCACAGCAACAGACAATGGAAATTATGCAGTCATCATTACTCAAGGAAACTGTGAGGTAATGAGCGCTTGCGTTGCTGTTTCTGATGTGGGATTGAATGAATTTTCAAGCACAGGCTTCACCGTTTTCCCTAATCCAAGTTCAGATGAAATCACGATTCAACGTCAGATGAGTGACACAGAATTATATTCCATATTTGACCAACAAGGTAGATTGGTGAAGGAAGGAAAACTTGAAGGATTGCATACAAGCATTTCCATAGAATCGTTCAACACTGGAACCTATTTATTAAAAATAGCAGGAATTCATAAACCTGCGATTCTAATAAAAAATTAAACCATGGTATGAGCTTGATACATTTTCAACTCATCCCATGTAACTTTATTGCCTAATTTCTCCTTCAAAGGAGCTAGAGATGAACCTTCAAATCCTTCGAAGATGGATGCTAATTCGTTGATTCGTTTTGGAGACATCACATCACTTAATTCTATTCGCTCTGAACGGATTAAAAAGGCAAAGTGACTCGCAATGGTTTGTGCTGACAATTGTCTTTCACGTGCAATCTCATCGGCATCTTTTCCTGATTCTAATAATTCTAATGTGACTTCGTAAGTTGATTTTTTCTCCTTTTTCGGTGAACTTATTTTTTTACTAGCTTTCGTGAAAATGAGGTCCTCATCTGGTTCATCCAACAGAGATGGAATTTGTTTCAGTTCTTGTTTGATTGCCGCAATTTTACTGAGTTTGTAATGGGCAATTTCATGATTCCACACAACCGCCTTTGTAATCTCCTTTCCAGCAGCTACTGCCTCAATGAGCAAGCGTGCTTTTTTCATCCGAAGGATTGTTTCGGTCAGCAAGTCATCCAATTCCTCCAATTCTTCGGCGTATTGTTTTGTTTTACGGACGCGACTTAATTCTGCGATTTTTCTCAAGTTAGTCGTTAGAACATCGTCTAATAGTTTGAAAAAATACTGATAAGCTGCTTGAACACGCTCATTTAGAAAACTTGGATCAAACTTTTCTTGATTCACCAATGTCTCCATTTGACGACAGAATTTTCGTGCAGGATCCATGGTGGATTGAATGACCGAATTTTGGTGATTCATCCACGTTTTATTTTTGCCTTTTTCACTCTTTGCACCAACGATTTTATGACTTGCATCTTGACTCCCCCACTTTGAACTTAAATCGTACCAATCAAACGCTTGTTTTAAAGAAGCCAAGAGGTAATTCTTCGTGCTTTGCTCTAAGTAACGCGGTAAAAGTTCCTCATCTGCTTTGTTTTGACTAAACGCAACAACCTGTTGGTCATTTGAAAGTCCATTCATGCGCATTTGTTTCAATAGCACCAATCCATCTAGGGAACGCAAACGAGACAAGGCTACATATGCTTGACCCGGAGCGAAAACATCCGAAACATCCAACACAGCTTTTTCGAAAGTTAATCCTTGACTTTTGTGAACGGTAATTGCCCAAGCCAATTTCAATGGATAATGAACGAAGGTTCCCAGAATTTCTTCTTTCACCTCACCAGTTGCGTCGTTAATGGTATAACGCATATTATTCCACTCAAATTTCTCCACGACGATTGTCTTCTTTTCATCGGGGAAAAACACAGTAATTTCTTCCTCACTTAGGGACTTAATTCGTCCCATTTTTCCGTTGTAATAATTTTTATCCAGTGTTAGGTCGTTCTTCACAAACATAATTTGAGCGCCGACTTTCAAGGACAAGCTTTCCTCTAATGGAAATAAGTGTTTCGGGTATTCACCCGTAATTTCAGCTGCGTAGGAATATTTCTTTCCAGTTAAGGCTTGGAGTGCCTTCGCATTCATTTCATCCGCTTTCGCGTTATGTGTTGTGAGGGTGATGTAGCCTTCGTGTTTGGAAGATTCGAAATCAGGCTGAACGTATTTATTGAGCACTTCCACATCTTGCGGTGTGATTTGGTTATTTCGAAGGTTATTCAAGACTTGAATAAAATCTTGGTCTTGTTGACGATAAATCGTAGTCAACTCAATGTAAAGTGGCTGAATTTCCTTCAAAACTTTTGCATGAAAAAAGAAAACACCATCATAATAGGAACTCAGCACTTGCCATTCCTCCTGCTTAACCACTGGCGGAAGCTGCAGTAAATCTCCAATAAACAGTACTTGTACTCCTCCGAATGGTTCATGTACACGACGAATATTTCGCAAGGTCCAATCCATGGCATCCAACAAATCAGCACGCAGCATACTGACCTCATCAATGATCAACAATTCAATATTGCGGATGATTTTTAAGCGTGTTTTATTCATCGAGAAATGACGCATCAGGGTATCCTTCGTTTCGAACTTCACAGAATTCGTGTATCCTGGATTCGCACCAAATTCAGGAATAAATCCAGAAAAAGGCAATTGAAAAAAGGAATGAATCGTTACGCCACCTGCATTCAATGCGGCAATTCCGGTTGGAGCAACGATCACAGCATTTTTGTGTGTAGAAGCAATAATTTTTCGAAGCAAGGTAGTTTTCCCTGTCCCAGCCTTACCGGTCAAGAAAATCGACTGATTGGTTTGATTAATAAAATGCTCTGTAAATTCTGCTGGAGAACGGTTTTCGTTGGTCAATTTGGACTTCATTTATTTGAAGTTACGAAAATAGTTAGAATTCACCGAAGTTATCTCCTTAAAATTTGCACATGAAATAAAAATACATTCCATTCAAAAAGTCTTTATTTTTGAATGATTCCAAATTGAACCAAAAGACGCTATGAAAAAAATACTGCTCGGAAGTGCCTTGTTTTCACTCATGTTAGGTTCTTGTGATTTCAATTCAAAATCATCTGAACTGGAGCAAAGCAATTTTGAAAAAATACTGAATAGCTTTTTAATCGATGATACTGAAAAAGAAAACGTTGAGGAAGAAGTTATTGAAATCGATTACACACGATATGACGAAAAAACGAATGCTTATTTTAAAGAAATTACCTTACAAAATGAATTCAATGATAAGGAAAAGGAAACGCCAGACAGGTGGACAGAAGATATGAATATCTACGTCTATGGCTTAAAAAAAGAATACATGATGGATGAACTTCAAAAAATCGTTGGGGAATTAAACGATATGATACATTCCATCCGAATAAACATCGTCACCAAAAAATCAGATGCAAACTTTATCATTTTTCTAGGCTCCATGGATGATTTCAAGGAAGATTTCCCTGATATAAAAAGAAAAGATTTAGAAAAAAATTGGGGTCTATTTTCAACCCATACCAATAACGGAAAAATGTATGTTGATATGTACCGAACCCATGATGACATTGATGCGCAAAAACATTTGTTAAGAGAAGAATTAACGCAATCATTGGGATTTTACAACGATTCTTGGAAATATCCCAATAGTATTTTTTATCAAGGATGGACAACAACTACCGAATACGCGCCAATTGATCTCCGATTGCTTGATTTGTTGTACAATTAATTGACATCCGGGAAAATTCGAAAAATATTTTCTTCAGGAATCTTGTGTATTATGAACATTTACCACCAATTTACCATGTTTTTTTAAGGAAATAAAGCCCTATTACAAAGACTATTCCCCATAGTTAACCTTTCATATGTCAATCATTTAAATGATTTTATTCAATCGATAAAAGTTAATCTAACTTAATTCAAGTATAGTTAATAAAGATTTATGCAATTATCCCTAATTTTGAATCTAAATATCAAATCGTTAATAGTTTTCTCTTTATGAAGAACTTTTTTTTGAGTTGGATTCTCCTTTTTAGTCCATTCCTTTTATTTTCTCAATCTTCAACGATTATCGGTACTGCCTTTGATAATGAATATTCAATTGCTATGTGTGCAGATAATGTAGGCAATGTATATATTGGCGCAAGCAACAACAACGAGCCATGGGTACTCAAAAGAGATGTCAATAACAATGTTGTTTGGAGTCAAAAACTGAATACCGTTGCAACAGGGTCCAATTCAGATGTTTCTTATATCGATATCGTTGGAGATACCATTTTTGGCTGTGGCTGGCTTAAAACAGGTACCACCATCAAAGGATCTTTGCTGTTTAAAATGAATGCAACTACTGGGGCCTTATACTGGGTGAAAGCAGAATCAACAAGTAAGACTTATTTGTCAACGATGAAATACGCAAATGGAAAGTATTTTATTTCGGGGTCGCAAACGAATAATGCGAATGGTTATAATGGAAAAGTGATGGCCATTTCAAGTGCAAACGGAGCAACCATTTGGCAAACACCTTCTATCGGACTTACTTTTCCGGGATATGGAAACGATTATCTTGATGATTTCACATCATCGACTGAAATGGTCAATGGTAAAATGTTCATCACTGGACGTTCATACGTCAGCGCCACTGCTACCAATATGCGCACCATTCTGGTCGGAGTCAGTGATCTAGGCGTCGTGTTTCTGACAAAGTTTTTGGAGTTTAACCCTGCTACAGCAGCAGATGCGCGTTTTTATGGAGCAGCTATCGAATATGATGGAACAGATTCGTTAATTGTGCTGCAACACGGCGACGATATCTGCATGAGTAGTAGTTGTACCGATTTCAAAGTTGGACTTGTTAAAACCGATTTATTTGGAAATGTCACTTGGTGCAAAGAATATGATTTAAATGGGGTCAATACGGAAGTTGGTAGGGGCTTAACCGTCACACCAAATGCCTATGTGTTTTATGGATTCGCTAACTATAATTTTACATCTTCCAAATTATTTGTTGCCAAGACGAATAAACAAGGCGTGGTTCAAACAGCAAAGTTGGTTAGCTATACCGGAGGGAATCTTGGGCATAGCATTGGACCGCTCCCTACAGCAGGATCGAGTGCCTACATAAATGGAAAACACTATATTCCAGGTTCATTTTTCACAACCAACGCAAATAGTAGAGACATCCTTCAATTGGTCCTAAATGACAACCTCGACGATGCTATAAGTTGTTTCACATTAACACCGGCAACGATTAATGTTACGAACTACCCCCCATTTTCAGGACCGTTAAACACAAATCTACCGGCAGACCAAGTCACCTTTAATGTCAATCCTACGCCAGCCTTATTAAATTACGTATCTCCATGTACAGCTCCGATTAATTTTAGTCAAAACTCTTCCTGTTCATCATCAGTTATTACAGTAAGTGCACCGGCCATTAGCAATCCAACATTTCTTTGGTCAAATGGTACAACTGGAAATACAATAACCGCGAACAACACGAATCCCCTATTTGTGACTGTTTCCAATCCAGTGAATTGTTGTGTGGTTGTAGATACAATAATACCTATCTTGACACCTTCTAACCTTACCGCTTTTTTGCCTAATGACACCACCATCTGTTTAGGGACAGGATCCAGTTTTACATTGAGTCCGACAATTTCTCCAGTAAGTTCGGGAGTCACTTACTTATGGAGTAATCAAGCCACAACGAGTTCAATCAATGTGAATCAAACGGGAACGTATTGGGTTAGCGTGAATGACGGTTGTCAAACCCTGACTGACAACATCAACATCACTGTAAACCCCATTCCTGTTTTAACGAATCCCTTGACCAATACTATTTGTAATCAGACAAATACAAACATTACATTGACCAGTAATATTCCTTCGACCTTCACTTGGAATGCGATCAGCAATACATCCATCACCGGGGAAACCACAACACTTACGAATTCTAACTCAATTCAAAACACGCTGACAAACAACACTTCAATCAATCAAGTGGTGAGTTATGTCGTGACCACAACTGCAGGAACGTGTAGTTCGACAGCAACAATCCAAATTACGGTTACTCCGCCATTAGTGGCTCCAATCATAACTGCATCTGGACCAACAACGTTTTGTAATGGTGGTTCCGTTACCTTAAGTTCAAATTATCCAACTGGGAATACTTGGAGCACTGGACAAACCTCTCAATCCATTACGGTAAATGCATCAAGTACAATTAGCTTGACAGTAAGCATCAATGGTTGTTCTTCACCTTCTACAAGCATTTCCATTAACGAACTGAATGTAAATTTACCCACTGCATCCCTTACAGGTGGAGGGACATTTTGTCAAGGTCAAAACGTTACACCGGTCACCGTAAATTTCACAGGAGCTGGACCATGGACTTTATCTTATCAAATTAATGGCGTAAATCAAACACCTATTTCTACTTCGAATCCTTCTATTAACCTAGGTCAAAATGCGGGGAATTATGTATTGACATCTATCGTTGATGTGAACTGTACAAACACGGTGAATGCCGCATCACTTATTGTGATTAATCCGCTTCCGATTATTTCCTTCACGGCAGATACATTAATTGGTTGTGCACCATTAACGGTGAATTTCACTGGTACTTCGAATGGAGATCCGAATTCTTGTGTTTGGACCTTAAGCAATGGACAAACATTAAATGGTTGTAATCCAAGTTATACATTTAATCAACCAGGTTGTTATGATGTCGTATTAGCTTCCACATTAAACGGCTGTACAGCAAGTGTGAATGCTAGTCAATTTATTTGCATTGGAAACAATCCAACTATTGACAATTTTAACTCAACACTTGAATTGTGCAGTCTTTCTGATGGCGGAATCACCTCTACAGCATCCCTTGGAACGCTTCCCTATTCGTTTTCACTTTACCAAGGTTCAACTTTAGTTTCTTTAAATTCGACCGGAAGCTTCACAGGACTTCAAAGTGGGGATTACTCACTACTTGTTGTGGATCAAATTGGTTGTGCTGACAGTGTTACTGTTACTGTGGATTCCATTCCAGCGCCAATTGCCACGCTTCCAGATATGGTTCTTTGTGACTTAACGGTGCAAATTAATGGGGTCTTATCTTCTACGGGAACCAATTGGACAGCTAATTCACCATTGATTAATTTCTCTAATGCTTCGGGACAAAATCCAACTATTGTTGCGGATGCTTTAGGTATTTATTCCATTACGGTAACCGACACTGTCTGTAACTTCACTGAAACGTTTCAACTAACCTTATTAGCAGAACCTTTTACCCAGGTGTTCGACACGACTTTATGCTTTGGTGAAACACAAATACTCTCTGCAGTGCAACAACCGCAAAACACAGGTTATCTTTGGTCAACGGGGGCAACTACATCTTCCATAAGCGTGACGGAATCTGGAAATTACATTGTTGCTGCTTCAAACGGCTGTGGTGTTTCAATCGATACTGCAACGGTTGTGTTCTCTTCATGCGAACTCGAACTACCAAATGTACTCACCCCAAATAATGACGGTGAAAACGATTATTTCCACCTGCTTTACTTTGGAGAACTTAAATCATTTCGATGTACCATTTTAAACAGATGGGGACAAGTCATTCGGGAATACGATAATCCTGCCTTCATGTGGGATGGGAAAGATGATGCTCAAAATGAAATGCTAGAGGGAGTTTATTTCTATCTTGTGAATGCAGAAACAAATGGAGGAAACGAAATTGTAAAACATGGCCATGTGACTTTGTTGCGTTAAAGGTAATCTTTCAATATTTGGACTTATTCATACTTTATGTTTTTCATATTTAATCGACGTTTTATTTAAAAAAAACCTTACAAATAGATCAATTTATAACCAATGTTATATTTGAAGCAGTTGAAAAATATGGTCAACTTACATAAAGGAAGGAATTTTAGATGAAAAGAGATAATAATTTCAATTTCTAAATAGCTCTCTCATGTAGGATAAACTATCAAATAACTTGAATCAACAGATAATAGTTATCCTAACTTAATTCAAGTATAGTTAATAAAGATTTATGCAATTATCACTAATTTTGAATCTGATTCTTATATCATTACTAGTTATCTCCAAATGAAGAACTTATTTTTAAGTTGGATTCTCTTTTTTAGTGCATTCTTTGTGTTTTCACAATCCTCAACGATTATCGGTACTGCCATTGATAATGAATATTCAATTACCATGTGTTCAGATAATGCTGGCGATGTATATATTGGCGCAAGCAACAACAACGAACCATGGGTGCTCAAAAGAGATGTCAATAACAATATTGTTTGGAGTCAAAAACTGAATACCGTTGCAACAGGGTCCAATTCAGATGTTTCTTATATCGATATCGTTGGAGATACCATCTTCGGTTGCGGTTGGCTTAAAACAGGAACCACCATCAAAGGATCCTTACTGTTTAAAATGAATGCAACTACTGGGACCTTATACTGGGTGAAAGCAGAATCAACAAGTAAGACCTATTTGTCAACGATGAAATACGCAAATGGTAAGTATTTTATTTCGGGGTCGCAAATGAATAATGCGAATGGTTACAATGGAAAAGTGATGGCCATTTCAAGTGCCAACGGAGCAACTATTTGGCAAACACCTTCTATCGGACTTACTTTTCCGGGATATGGGAACGATTACCTTGACGATTTTAATGCATCGACTGAAATGATCAATGGAAAAATGTTCATCACTGGACGGTCATACGTAAACGCCACAGCCACCAACATGCGCACCATTCTGGTCGGAGTCAGTGACCTCGGCGTCGTGTTTCTAACGAAGTTCTTGGAGTTTAACCCTGCAACAGCAGCAGATGCGCGTTTTTATGGAGCTGCTATCGAATATGATGGGACAGATTCGTTAATTGTGCTGCAACACGGCGACGATATCTGCATGAGTAGTAGTTGTACCGATTTCAAAGTTGGACTTGTTAAAACCGATTTATTGGGAAATGTCACTTGGTGCAAAGAATATGATGTAAATGGGGTCAATACGGAAGTTGGGAGGGGTTTAACCGTTACACCTAATTCCTATGTGTTTTATGGCTTTGTGAACTATAATGCTACATCTTCCAAATTATTCGTTACCAAGACGAATAAACAAGGCGTGCTTCAAACAGCGAAGCTGGTTAGTTATACTGGAGGCAATCTTGGGCATGGCATTGGACCGCTCCCAACGGCAGGATCGAGTGACTATAAGAATGGAAAACACTACATACCAGGTTCATTTTTCACCACCAACGCAAATAGTCGAGATATCCTTCAATTGGTCCTAAATGACAACCTCGAAGATGCCATAAGTTGTTTCACATTAACACCGGCAACAATTACGGTTACGAACTATCCCCCATTTTCAGGACCGTTAAACACAAATCTACCCGCAGACCAAGTCACATTTAATGTTAATCCTACACCAGCATTATTAACGTACGTATCACCATGTACGGCTCCGATTAATTTTAGTCAAAATTCTTCCTGTTCATCATCAGTTATAACAGTAAGTGCGCCGGCAATCACCAATCCAACCTTTCTTTGGTCAAATGGCACAACTGGAAATACAATAACCGCCACGAGCACCAATGCCCTTTTTGTGACAGTGTCCAATCCAGTGAATTGTTGTGTGGTTGTAGATACGATAATTCCTGTTTTTACGCCTTCGAACCTCACTGTTAGTTTACCTAATGACACCACCATCTGTTTCGGGACAGGATCAGGTATTACATTGAGTCCGACAATTTCCCCAGCAAGTACGGGACTCACTTACTTGTGGAGTAATCAAGCCACAACGAGTTCAATCAATGCGACTCAAATGGGCACGTATTGGGTTAGTGTGAATAATGGTTGTCAAACCGTAACTGATACCATAAACATCACCACCAATCCAATTCCCGTACTCACAAGTGTTCTCGCTGATACTATTTGTAATCAATCAAATACCAACGTTACATTGACCAGTAATATTCCCGCCACTTTTACTTGGAATGCCCTGAACAATGTTTCTGTTTCAGGGGAAACGACAGTAAACTCGAATTCTTCCACTATTCAAGACAACTTAACGAATATTTCAACAAGCAATCAAATAGTGAGTTATGTTGTCACCACAACTGTAGGAACGTGTAGTTCGACAGCAACGATCCAAATTACAGTTATTCCTCCGTTAGCTGCACCGATTATTACTGCATCCGGACCAACAACGTTTTGTACTGGTAGTTCAGTTACATTAAGTTCAATTTATACAACTGGAAATACATGGAGTACTGGAGAGACCACTCAATCTATTACAGTTAATGCAACAAGCACAATTACCTTGACAGCAACAATCAATGGTTGTTCATCACCAACGACTAGTATCACTGTTACGGAACTTAATGCGAGTTCCCCAACTGCACTTCTTTCAGGTGGAGGTACATTTTGTCAAGGTCAAAACGTGACGCCAGTCACAGTAGATTTCACAGGAGCCGGACCATGGACTTTGTCCTATCAAATTAATGGGGTGAATCAAACGCCTATTTCTACTGCGAATCCTACTTACAACTTAGGACAAACTGCAGGGAATTACTTACTTACTTCTGTCGTTGATTTAAACTGTACAAACACGGTGAATGATGCTTCGCAGATTGTTATCAATCCTACGCCAGTCATTGATGTGAGTCCATTAACGCTTTGCGCTGGATCAACAGGTACCTTAACAAGCACTGTCAATTTACCCGGAGGAACATACCTTTGGAGTCCAAATGGACAAACAACAGCAACGATTAACGTTTCCCCAATCGCTACAAGTTCGTATTCCGTGGTTTACACCTTGAATAGTTGTCCAAGTTTAGCGGATACAGCAACTGTTGTTGTAAATCCGCTTCCGATTGTTTCATTCACGGCAGATAACCTAATCGGTTGCGCTCCGTTAACCGTAAATTTCACTGGGACATCGAATGGAGATCCGAATGCTTGTATTTGGACATTGAGTAATGGACAGACATTAACTGGTTGCAATCCAAGCTACACATTTAATCAACCAGGTTGTTATGATGTAACATTCACATCCTCTTTAAATGCTTGTACAGCAAGTGTGAGTTCTAATCAATACATCTGCATCGAAAATAATCCAATTGCGTTATTTACGGCAAATTCGAACTTGATTAACCCAGATAATTCGACTGTTCATTTTTTCAATCTTTCTTCGGGAGCAACTTCCTATCTCTGGGACTTTGGAGACGATGAACAATCAGTCGAAGTTAGTCCATCGCATCTGTACGGAGTTAACGGAGGCGATTATTCCGTTACCTTACTTGCAAGCTCTTCATTAGGCTGTACATCAGAATACGCTTTAAGCATTATTTATGAAGAGGACTTGATTTTTTACGTGCCAAATTCCTTCACACCAGATGGAGATCAGTTCAATCAAGTTTTTGTTCCCATTTTCTCCTCTGGAATCGATGAATACAGTTATCACTTAAGTATTTTCGATCGTTGGGGAGAACTCATCTTTGAATCCTTTGATTTAAACGTTGGATGGGATGGAACATATACAGCCAAACAAGGCATGGTCCAAGATGGAATGTACATTTGGAAAATCGATTTCAAGTTAAAGAAAAACGACGATCACAGGGCCGTTACGGGACATGTGTCCATTTTGAAATAGTACGAATTCAATTCTGGACTTTTTTCGCTAAAAAAAAACAGCTTGAAACATAGCTATTTTCTTTCGAATTAGACAAAAAAAGAGACCAACCGAAAGATTGATCTCAAAAACATTTTTTAGGTAAAACTTAATATACAACAACGCCATTTCTCTCTGGTGAACCAAGACTTACCATTGATTTTATAAGGGATGAAGCCTTTAGATACGCCTGAGAAACGCTTAACTTCATTGATTTCAAGGCCAAGGTGTTTTGCATTTTTGATCCGTCCAACTTATATTTAGATCCATCAAGAATCGATTTAATATCATCCAATATAACCTTTGTTTCACCATCGGTTTTAATGGTTGAATTAATCGCAGTTAAAAAACCGGTCAAACTCGCATTAATTTTGTTCAGGTCTGGTGTGGAGTCCTCTAGTTTAGAAATTTGCTGATCCAAGAATTCTTGTGTTTTCTTTTCTTCCGTGCCCATCGATTCAATTTTATCAATCGTATTATTTAGCTTGTCGTTCCAAGCAGAACCACCAGTGGATTTAAAAAAATCTGGATTCTCCATTTGAAATTCCTTAATCTCTATCAAATAACCATGTACTTTGTCATGATTATTAGTATTTGCGACTTCAAGATTTTCTGAAACCAATTCTAAATCTGTTGAATCCATTTGAGAATTTCCACAAGAGGACAATAATAAAAGGAAAGTAGCTACACTAAATATTGCTGTTTTCATAATCATTTTTTTCTTTCAAATATAATATATATTTGATTCGTTTTATCTATTTTATTTTTTTGTTAGTTCAAATTGATATCCTACAATGAATTCAATAAGCTTACTTAAAGTCAATAGATTGCGCTCAATAATCCATCAAGCGATGACTTATCCAACTTTGAAAACGCAAACCAGCGCTTTCCTAAATCTTTGAGGGATGCTCCCAAATGATACACTTCGTGGTCATCAATGATTAGGAATCGGTCGTGACTTTTATGAAAGGATTTCAACTCAAATCCACCATATTGTTCGCCGGCCTTTTGAAGATCGAGTTGAATTTGTTTGTTATTTGTCTTTGTCAGCAGTAGAACCTTAACTCCTTCCCTCTTCTTACACAAATGCACCAAGGTGCTTTCATCGATGTAATTATCAATCAGCACAATGCGCTTATTTGCAGAACGAATGATCCGCGAGCAGAATGCATACGCATCAAATACTTGTCCATCAAAGAAAATGCCTTGGGTTGGGATAAGTTGCGTATTGATTTGAAGATCGATTTGTTCCACTTTAGTTTTTAAAATTCCCATTTGGTCTTCCATTCGATTCATGCGATTATTAACAGCATATCCTTTGAGGAGGTAATCTTTCAAAATACGATTCGCCCAAATGCGAAACTGCGTACCTCTTTTTGAATTTACTCGATAACCAACAGAGAGAATTGCATCTAAGTTGTAGTGTTTCGTATTTTTATCTTGTGTTTTCCCTTGTATAGCGCCATGTTGAGTGGTATGTGCAAAAAATGCACATACCACTTTTTCGTCTAATTCTTCATCTTTAAAAATATTCTTCAGGTGTTTCGAAATGACTGATCGTTCTCGTTCAAATAATTGAGCTATTTGTTCTTGCGTTAACCAGAATGTTTCATTTTCTTCATCCATTCTTACTTCAATGTGTTCAGTAAGCTTATTGGGATGATAAATAATGATTTCGTTTTTCATAGAATTCAAATGTTAAAAAATGCTTGAAGTTTTTAGACCATGTTCAATATTCCATCAAACGATGACTTATCCAACTTTGAAAATGCCTTGGGTTGGGATTGTATTTTGTTCTAGTGCCTGGAATACGCGCTCAAATTTTTGTTCAATTTCTATTTGCTTTCGTTCCAAACCATCCATTCGTTGGATGAGGCCACTTTGATTGAACAGGACTTTACGCATTTCAACGAAAGCACCCATAATTTGAATACTTGTTTGGATAGCAGTTTCGCTACTCAATACAGCAGATAGCATAGCGACTCCTTGCTCCGTAAACACATATGGTAAGGTTCTTCTTTTTGCGGTCGCAATTTGCGACCGCAAAAAAGAAGAATTGACATTAGCTAATTGTTCCTTTTGAAATTGATTCCATTCTGCTAAATTAAGTTGAAACATAAAATGCTCCGGGAATCGTTTGTTGTTACGTTTTACTTGTTCATTTATTCTTTTGGTCTCAACATCATACAATTCAGCCAACTGAAAATCAATCATCACTGGATAACCACGAATGATGAATATGCTATTACCTAGATCTCGTTTTGAAATGGAACTCATTTTCTTAAATAGTTTATTTAAGCCGCTTTTGGTAAAAGTGCGGCTTTCTTTAAACGTAGAAATTGAGATAATATTTTTTTAAGAGTAAATGAAATTTCGATACTTGATGTCGCAATTTGCGTTCTAAAGTATTCCCTTTTTTCAATAGAAAGTTAAAACATAAAGTCTTCTGGGAATCGAGCTATGTTTCTTTAAACTTGTTTATTCAATCAACTAATTGGCACACCATGAAACTCAGCCAAATGGCTATCCAACATAACATGGATCCCTCGAATTGTCTAAATTCTATTTTCTAAATCAAGATGTGAAACTGGATTAATATTCATTCAATTGTTTCTTTATGCTGTTGGTTTTTATTTACATGAAAGTAAATTTTAAAAACGAACTTCAGGAAAATCAAAAATTTTTAATACCTCAAATTCTTTAATTAGAATAAGGTTTCAAGATTAGTTTGCTGCGTTAAATCCATTAGTTGAGTCTCGTTTTCGATTCGGATCGTGTTGAAATGTAATAGAAAGAATGAATGACTGATTGACTGATTGATTGATTTTCTGGAATTAATTTTTTACACAACGAATGGAATAACCCATATCTTTATTTTGCTCATACGAACGTTTGATCACTAGCTCTTCAAAATTTTCTTTGGTTCCATTCGTGTAATTTCGTTCCATAAAACTAAAAGTCACAAACCAAGCTGTAGTGGGTGTATCCTCTGTTGATGTCCACCAATATGCATAGTTACTTCCAGGACTGATGTGTACACCATTATTGTTTCTGTATCCAGATGGCAATGCAGAGAAATTGCTTTGATTATTTCCATTGTAGTTATAGGCTTGACGATTGGGGCGCAAGTCAGCTGCGCCGTCAACCCATCCTTGTGAGCTTCTGATTTGCGAAGCACAATTCTCAGCCCCTCCCAACGTTTCTATAAGTTTATACCACTCTGTAGAGCTGGGGACATGATACCCTTTTGGAGAAAGTCCTCTCGGGTCATTTACCGCGTACCAATTGTATAACTTTCCGTGCTTTAATCCATGAATAGGATTATTATCACAGTAACACCAAGCCGGACGACCTTTCTTGCAGGCTTTATTCCATTCTTCCTCTGTTTTAGCTTGAGGGATTAAATCTCCATTTTGAAATTTATCCACATCCAAATTTTCCGCCATCCAAGTTTGATCCCCAATTAACGTGACTTTATAGTTTCTACCGCTGATATCTGCAACTTGTGAAACTGCTATTACTGAATTGAACAGTAGTGTGAAAAAGAACAATTTACTCATTTTTAACCTTATTTATTATCAAATTTAATATTGTCTCGTCAAGGTGTATTTTATCGCTTTCCCATAGACTTCATCACAATCAAATTGTTGCAAAATAAGCTTACTGGTTGGCACATTAAAGTCATAATTACATTGAGTCGTTTGGAATTGATACCATCCTTCGGGACCTGAATAATCGGCATCAGCACCATTCATGTTAACTTTAAACCACTCCCCTATCGCATTTTCTTTTTTGCCTGTTCTCATATTGGTTAGAACGACATCATTCATTTCCCAACCATCACTAGCAATGGTAAATGAAAGGGTGAAATCAGCGTTTTTAAAGGTATAATTGCCATCTGACAATTGGGAGTAGGAAAAACTACAAATAAAAGACGCTAAAAGGGTTAGGAAAAACTTGTTCATGATGAGTTATGTATTGGTTAAAAACAATTCAATCAAAACCTTGGAAATATTCCACCGTGATTTTCAAACTTCGAGGACGGGCTGCTCCAATTCGAAAGCACAAAGAACAATTACGTGAAACACACTCTTTGTGCCAGGGATTTTTATGTGAATTCTAGCCTACAATTTTAAACGCGCAATCTATTTAAAAAACATGCGCTGAGAAAAAGATTCACGCCGTTTAACACATGGACAATTGAACTCTAGTCGAACAACACTTAAAGTCAAATTAACTTAAAAAAATTAACTAAACTTACCTGTTATATCCGAAATAACAAAATTACCATCTATCGTCTGTACAGGAATTTTACCTAATAGAATATCGAAAAAGAAATCACGAATTTTATCCATTGTTAATACTGCTAGTTCACCTTTGTGATCCAAACCTAAATCATACGTTTTTAGCAATTGAGTACCTAAACTTGCAGCGGTTAGTAAGAAATGATTTTGAAACTTGTCCATGTCCAATAAATCTGCTGCTAACACTTTTCCAACTACCGTATAGCATCGAAGTGTTTTTTGTGAATCTTCATCAGACAAAGTTGTTTTTAATTCATCTGCATCCATATTCATTTCAATTTTACCTGAATTTCGAGCTTGAGGCATTCCTTTGAATAATGATCCTAAATCGGCAAGACTTAAGTTATATAATTCAGTGCCTGTACTAGCGGTCATTTTTTCAATAGAAAAAGCACTTGGTAAAAGCAAGCCAACGGATTGGGATAATCGAACTGATGGTGCGTTAAAGGTTCCAACGATTGAATTGGTGATTTCAATGGATTGAGTAGCAAAAACACCCCCAATAACCACACAATTCTCCAAAATCACTTCATCTGCATAAATACTACCCGCAACAAAAGCATTGTATAAGGTAATCGACTTGCTGTTCACATCACTATGGAACATTAATTTACATTCTTTGGCACGGGAAACGACAGAATTTGCAGAACCAACGCTCTTTTTGAAGTTAAAATATCCCTTCGCATCACTATTGATGTATAATTCTAATTGCGTAAAAACGGCTCCGTGAATTTCTGAATTCCCTTGTTGAATTTCAAGTTTATGTGCATAAACTGGTCCTTCTACCACTGTATTTCCCTGAATAGTAATCGTTCTTGTTAATTCGGAGATTTTTTCTGGTAAAATTGAACCCTTTACTAAATTATCTTTCAATTGAATGTTCGATTCATTGAATCTTATTTCATTTAATTCTTTCATTTTTTAAAGTATTTTCTAGTTATTAATTGTCTGAATTGTTCCGAAATTCGCCATTTTAGTGATCAAAGATTTAACCCGTTCCGTATGTGGATCAGAACCCTTATAAGCCTGATTCATTGCTGAATTAAAGTAGGTTTTAATCGGATCTATGTTTTCAGTATTCATACTGCTCCATGAATTATTCGAAGTGGCAAAATCGTTAATTAATGCATTCAGTTTCGATTGTTCTTGAAGATTAGAAATGTATTTCGAAGAATATACGTTCTT
This sequence comes from Flavobacteriales bacterium, assembly GCA_947461635.1. Classification (GTDB taxonomy): domain Bacteria; phylum Bacteroidota; class Bacteroidia; order Flavobacteriales_D; family Crocinitomicaceae; genus UBA952. Next base: position 39,944 of record CANHMH010000005.1, read on the forward strand.
TGTTATCTGATCCCTATCCTCGTTCGACTCCATGAAACAAACTGGCGAATATTGCTTTGACTCAACATTTTCATTAATCATACTTCGTTGAACGGTAAGATTTAATTTCTTCTGTTGAAAAAGAAAAATCTTGGCCTGTCCTAAAGTATCTAAAGCTCTTTTCTTAGCTAAAGCCACTCCTAATTTCGATTGAAGTAAATTTCCTTCTTTTCCGAAGATAAGAACCGTGTTAACCATGTCATTTTTAACGGAACGAATGTTTTGATTATCCAGTTCTTTCTTAAAGACAAAAGTAGGCTTATCCAATTCCAAAATTCGATTCACTAATTCTTTATTCAAATCGTCGAATATTTTAATGTATCGACTAGAAATACGGACGAAATCACCCTCCATTTGTTTCTTCTTTGAGACACAGGCATCAGATAATTCTTTGAGATGCGTTAATTGTGCGTCAATATTTTGCGAAAGCTCGGAAATTTGTTGACTTATTTCTGAGCGGATGTAACCAAAGAACCCATTTACAATAGTCGAAGCGACTTTCTTTGAGTTTTTATGAATCGAATTAATTTGGGCTACTTCTGTAGCAACGACAGCTCCCGTTAATAAATTAACATTCGTATTACAATGTTCTACACTTGTATCGAAAGGATCCGTATCCACATCAATATAAACTTCAACATTTTCATAGGCTGTCCCTTCATACCTCACATTTGCTGTACCGCCTTTTTCCGAAGCAGGATATCTATAACTTACCGTACCAGAATACGGAACTGCTATTTTCTCGTTATATTTTCTTGAATAACTCATAGCAATTACATTTTAATGGTTTGATAATTATTGGATTGAAACAACTTCATCGCCATGTCATTCACACGTTGTGGGTTGGTAGAATCCGTAAGTAATTTACTAAACTCACTTTTGATTTCCGCATCATGACTACTTGAATTCCCCCATTCAATCTCACTTAACTTTGCAAATGTTGCATTTCGAATGGTTGATTTTGAAATGTTATCAAGTTCTACATTAGAAATAGCAATTTCGAAGTCTGTTGCTGATTTATCTCGATTGCATTCAGAAAAAATAACGGGAATGTATACACATGCATTATTTGTGTATCTCGCATCATTAATTAAGATTTTATCCGTCAATTTCTTTTGTTGATTCATGTCTAATAAGAATGAATTCATCGATTTAATCACATTAAATCCCCTAAAGCGAATATTAGATGCAATTATTCTTTGACTCGTTGAAATAGTCTCCAATTGCGAAATAGGAACAATCGCTGTTAAATACTTTGTGCGATTTGAAACCTTATCCACTTCTTTTACTGCAAAATCAATTGTTGGTTTATCCAATTCAAATACACGCTGCTTTAAATTGGCATTTAAGCCATTGAAAAGCTTCATATATCTCTTAGAAATCATGTTATAGTCTTTCTGCATGCGATTCTTGATTCCCAACAGCGCATTCTTCTGCTGTACCATCTGCATTAAATGTGAATCCACATCACTTTGCAATTTTGCTGTTTTTTGAGAAATCTGTGAACGAATTAAGGAGTAGAAACCTTTGTTCACATTGTTACAAACATGATCCGCTGCTTTTTCTTCTGCAATAATCACCGCAGTTTGCATCGCTACAACTGCTCCGGTAGTTCCATTGACGTGACGAGAAACACTACGAATCTCTTCTGCCATGGGTTTTGTATCGACTGTAAATTTAAATGTTGCCATAATGTCTAACTAATAAAATTTTAAATGCCGAATTTTCCTTTAAGATTGCTGAATCCTGATGTTTTACCCATGATTCCAGGGAATTTATTTTGTAAATCCTCTTTCAATGAAGTCTTTTCTGTTGGTGGAACATCGCCCCCGCCATCATCATCACCTCCATCATCATCACCTCCATCGTCATCACCTTCATCATCGTCTTCATCATCCTCCTCATCTTCATCATCCTCATCCTCATCCTCATCCTCATCCTCATCCTCATCCTCATCTTCTTCCTCGTCTTCATCTTCATCTTCATCTTCATCTTCTTCCTCGTCTTCTTCCTCGTCTTCTTCCTCGTCTTCTTCCTCTTCCTCGACATCTTCCTCTTCCTCGACTACGTCTTGAACTTCTTCCTCTTCCTCAACTTCTTCCTCATTGACTAATTCTTCCTGACTCTCATCCTCTGCTTCATCCAATAGTTCTTCGCTTGGCATTTCTCCTTCAAATTCACCGTCTTCACTCTCCTCATTTTTCAAGGCATTTTCTTGAAGAGATCCGATCAAGTTATTTAAACCCGATGATGTTTCATCTGTGTCTTCATCGTCAGATAAAGCTAGGCTGTCTGAATCTCCTTGCGAATCGTCATCATTTTCATGAGATTCGTTCAAAATATTTGACCCGTCCATTGATGAATTATCTAATTCGGACGTTTCATCACTTTTTAAATCTGCTTCCAACTCTTGCAATGTATTCTTAGCAATAGAAGGCAAATTCAGAGACATATATTCATCCGTAAGCGCTTCAACACTTGGCTCTGGAAGTAAATCGGAAGATTTAGCAAACAAGGGATTCACCGTAATTAATGGCTTACGTCGAGAATCCATACCATGAACCTCATCTGCTGCCACTGCAATCTCTTTCGGCATTCCGTCTCGAAGCAAGGCATCATAATAATCGATGTGTTCAAATTCGGAAGCTTTGAAATCGATATCTTCTTTCAGAAGCTCCATGTAATTTTCAAAATCCAATTGAACATTTTGGAATTCTTTAGATTGAAGCTCAAACGCAGCAAATACTTCCTCTGAGTTATTGTTTGTTTCTACAACCGTTGAATCTAAAGATCCATCTGATTGAGCCATGCTATCCTCTGTATTTTTAAGGGATGTCAAAGTGTTATAAGCAGCAACGTAATCTCTTAAGCTTGCACGCATTAAGTTGATTAAATCTGCACTTTCCGCTCTATTTCTTCCATAAAAATCTTCCGTGTCTTGGTGCCATTTATTCAAATAGCTGATTTTTTGATCTTTGATGTGATTGTAAATTTTCAAACGTTCTATTCTCGTTTCATTCATGAGGTTTTGAACCATTGGAGCGACAATCTCTTCGTGAATTTGATGAACACCAAATGGGAAATTCGTGGTACTTCCGTCTTCGGCAGACCAAATATCCCCAACTAAATTAAAGTTCACTTTCGAACTCTCTTTTAATTCAAAAGGCACATAATCAGCAACAGCCTCACCATAATTAAATGTTTCATTTTTAATTCGCTCAATTTCAGATGCTTCCAAAATTGGTGAATAATGATTGTACGGAGACTTTAAGATTTTATACAAGACTTTGTTGGACTCAAAAATCACTTTATCCGCCGATGCAATTTTTAAAGCAGAAATTGCTTGAACAGAATTTGCCATCGTCACCATCAGACCTTTCAAAACATCTTCAAATTGCGCTGTATGTCGGGATAATGAGTCTTTAAGTTTATTTAACTCTTGGAATTTTGAAATTTGCTCGTTGTATTTTCCCGTATCAAAAGCACCAATTACCAAAGCATTTTCTGGTAATTCATTTGTGGCATATTCTTTTAAGAAATCAAGGTAGTCGCTATCATTTACTACTAAAGGAAGCTGAACAGATGTCACATCTAAATCATCCATGCAGAATGAAATGGTTCTCAATGAGCGTTCAAGCTTACCAAAGTAATCATGCTGATTGATTTGCTGCATTGATTTAGAGTATTGTTCCGTTTCAATTTCTTCAATATCCTTAGAACCTTCTACAATAGGTGCAGACTCAGATAATTTTTCAAGTTCTGAAATCGTTTCGATTAACAAGTCATTTTGTTTAGATAATTGAAGTTTTACTTCAGCCTCTGAAATCATTCCTGTATAATCTACTATGAAACTTTTATTTTCATATTTAATTTGATCAGCAATTGGAACATACGCAATTCCTAATTTGCTCACCTTGTAGTCTCTAAAAATTTCTGAATGCAATTTCTGAAACTCATTGATTCGCGATTGTAAGGACTCAACATCAGCTTTTGTCTTTTTCAACTTTGCTTGAAACCAAAGTTTCAGTCTACTCCAAAAACTTGAAAGAATATCCTCAATGGATTTTTTTTCAGATTCAAGTTTTGAAATCTCAAGTTCAATTCGTTCCTCCTCATTCACAATTTTCTCAGCACATTGCTGATAGTAATTAAACAAAATTTTGGCTTGGTCCTGATGGATATTACTAGATTCAGGGAAAATCTTACCTTTCATATTTAAAAATTTATAGTTTAGTTAGAATATATGTTTTTGCGTTCTTTTATGGTTATTTCACAGTTCTGGATGATGCCTCTAATTTGTACGTAGTCAAAAGAAGATTCACTTTTTAAATAGACATCTAAATCCATTATTCCTTGATATAACAATTGGTCCAATTCGGTGGCTTCAGTATTGTTCGACGGAGAAATGTACCGCAGATCTTCATCCAATTGATTAATTTGATGAACAAACACTTGTTCCATTTGAACATTGGCGACGGTTCTTTGAAGTGTCTTCATCGCACTCCTTACCTGATCAATACTTGCTCTATTTTGTTTTTCTTCGTGATATATTTCTTCAACTTTTTCAGATGCTGAAAATGCAAACATCAATCCAACCAAAAATAGAAAGAGCGCTATTCCCTGAAATACCAGCTGTTTAGATATTCCAACCGGTCGATTCACATGGCAATAAATCATAATGAAAATGGCAGCAGATGCATATGCAAAAGTGCTAAACCATCTCAAACCAATAGATCCAATTGTTTTTTGTGTTTTGTCCTTTAAGTCGACCCAAGGAATGAATAAGTCCAGAAAGAACAAGCCATAGACAATACTAGAAATAACGATGTTCAATTTGATGACATCAGGGGAATGCCCTATTTTAAAATAATTGAAGGAATAAATTAATAATAGCTCCCCAAGGACGAATAGTAAGATCGATAAGGTTTTTTTCATATCAAACACATAATTTATTTAACGTTTTTGACCACATTTTGGACAGAATTTCACAGATGTGGACAAAGCGGTATTACAGCGTGTACAACAATTTTCATTTTGTTGTTTTCCACAATTTCCACAAAACAATACACCTGGATTCATCGGTGAGTGACAGCTGTAACAAATTGTCGATTCCGATTTCAATTGAGTACCACAACTGACACAACGTTTTGCTGTTTTGTCATTATCTGTCCCACATTTTGGACAAGCATCGTAAGAATCGCCACAATGAGGACAAAAACTATGGGTACAAGGGAATTTTTTAGAGCAATTCGAACAAAAAACCTCTTTGACATCACTTTGAATTGGATTGTTTTGCGGTGGAACTTGTGCACCCTGATTTTGAAACGATGGTTGATTGTGTTGTGGTTGCAATAGACCACCTCCCAAAGCAGCTCCACCGAGTCCATTCATCATATTGGAAGCAATAACCGCTCCCAAAATTCCTGAATTGTTATTTGAAAAATTATCAATTGCATTATTTGCCATTCCAAATGCTTGTTCTTGCTGCCAAGAATAACCACCGATTGCTTGCGCACTTTGTCTTGATATGGCATCAAGCACTCTTCTTCCTGCTTCATTGGAGCTATCTACTTCAATGGAAGAAATGTAAAATGCTGATAAATCGAATCCCAGATTGCCCCAAAAAGGCATCATTGCAGATTTTAAATGCTCAGAAATACTATCTAAAAATGCCGAGATTTGTTTCAAGCCAATTTTATTGGTGATCATGAATTGCAAAATCGATGATTTTGTCTTCGTTGAAAATTCCCCAAAGAATTGATCCGTCAAATCCACCTGCGAAAATGAATTTTTTGTACCAACAATTTTAATTAGGAATTTTTCAGCATCCACAATTTTTAATCCATATCGACCACGAGCTACTAACGGTATTCCTGTATTATAATCAACATCATGAATATCCATTCGGTCAATTTCCCATTCTATGTTATACGGTTGAATTTTATTAATAAACCAAACTTCTGCGGTAAATGGATTTTTTCCTCCAAATGGCAAACCAAACAAACTCCTCAGAATAGGCAAATTCTCTGTATTCAAGGTATGCTTACCTGGTCCGAATTTCCCGGCAATTTGACCTTTAGAAAATAAAATTGCTTCCTGCGATTCTTGAACAATAAGTTGGGTATAGGTACTTAAATTTGTTTCCGGGTATTTATAAGCAAATATTGTCTCATTATCTTGAGGAGACCAACTAACTAAATCTATTATTGCCATAAAGAAATGATAAATATATTTTATTTTGAATAACTATTAAAAGGGAAAGAAAAATTATACCCATCCAAATTTATTGTTTTTTTATTTAAATTGCTATTTATTAATATTAATTTTTAATTATTTGATTTTGCGAATTTTATGACACTTAAACAAATTCATTAAGCGTTAGAACGTAAGGAATACTTAAGTGCAGGAAGTTTCTTTTTTCGGTTTATTCTTTCAATAAAAAACTTATTTGAGGTTAATTTCTTTTCACTGGATATGGATTTATTCACTTCAATAATTGAAACATATTTCAAGTAATTTTTTGATGAGGTTTGATTGTAATATTGGGATATTTTTCTAAAACATAATTTTATCAAATATCTAAATTGTTCAAGTGAATACAATCCGTAATCCGGTCGAATTGTTATGTAAAATGGATC
>CANHMH010000006.1 GCA_947461635.1 Flavobacteriales bacterium
GGCTCGTGATTCCATCCACCAACATGGTCAAAGGATGTATATGCTTGACACTTTTCTTTAACTCTTGTAAATGGAATGGTTATCTTATAAATTACTTTTCCAGACCCCATTCCTTCAGTAGTCATTATGATTTTGGAAAAATCAACTTTAGAATATTTGCCATTTTTATATAGTGCCTTTAATTTATCTCCAACACTATCACACATTTTGTTTGAGAATTGATGAGCGATGTCAGACGAATATTGGAACTCTGGACCGATGTAAATGCCATCACAGCTGCTAACTGTACAAACTATTTCTGATTTATTGTCTCGGCTGTCACAAGACCAGCACATTAGCGTAATCAAGAAATAAATTATGTAATGTTTTCCCATGTTTAATTTAATAACCACTAACTACCGAATCAAGGTAACAAATCCATCTACTTGCTGCCAGATATATGGTTTGTCACAGGAACGGAACTTTAGTTTATAGCTATACAAACCATCTTGACACATCACCCCATTTAACTGGCCATCCCACGCCTGCTTTGGATCATTCGTTTGAAAAATTAATTCTCCCCAACGATTGTAAATACTAAACTCCCAAGCTACAACATCAAAATCAGTAACGGGAATAAACAATTCGTTTCGATTGTTCTGGTCAGGAATGAACGTGTTTGGTATGTAGATAGAAAAAGGCTCCACCATCACTGTTCTTCGCGCCGTATCTCGACATCCAAATTGATTGGATACAACCTGAATCGGATAATCCGAACCTGAATTTACATAGTCATGACTGAAATTTGCTAGGTTAGATGTGTATTCCTTGTTGTCAAAAAAGTACTGGTAATTTGTTGCTCCACTAGACTGATCCATGAAGGATACTGTATTTTGACAAACATCAACCTTTTCTGGATTAACCGAGAATCCTGCAGTTGGAGATGGATTTACGGTGACAAGGTCTTGTTTCATCAAATAAAGTGTATCCATACATCCGTACAGCTGATTCAAGGTTAAACCAATACTGTAATTTCCCGGGCTAAGGTAGATGTGATTTGGATTTACAGCGGAAGATGTATTGCCATCCCCGAAGTCCCAAAAATATTGTGTAGGGACATCCGATTGACTTAAATTCACAAATTGGGCAAGCGAAGGAGCACATTGTAGTGTATTGATAAACATGAAATCAATGGTAGCATGTCCAAAGATTCGGACGGCCGAATTAACAGTATCGATGCAATTGTCGTATTGTCCAATAAAATAAACCGGCATACTTCCCGACTGAGCGTAACTTACACCCTGAACACTTAAATTCGTGGATGTATTTGGAATGGCTTGCGTACCAAAGTCCCAGTAAAAAGTAGCATTACTTGGTCCAGAAACAGTTGCAAGAAAATCAAAACTTTCATCGATACATAAGGAATCAGAATGAGTAATCGACATTACCAAAGGTTCCTTTATCGTTACTTGGACTTCAGATGTGTCAGAACAAGTGGAGTAGGAACTTGCAATGAGTTGAACGTTATATAGTCCAGGTGCCGGAAAGGTAAAAGTTGGAGTCATTACATTACTTTGTCCAACACTATTCGATCCCAAACTGAAATTCCAAGCATAATTGATTGCTGAACTCGAATTATTGCCAAATGGAATGGTGAAACCGAGGCACTCAACCAAAGGTGGAACAGCAATTTCACTCGTTGGAACGTCAAAAATAAATACTGAATCGATATAACTCAATTGACAAAATCCATCATCCGCAATTACCTCGATTGTATGGTAACCTGGCGTAGAAAAAGTGACATTAAATACAGAATTTCCAGTGCCAGATGTTTGACTTGCACTTGGGTCCAATACCCAATTTAGAGTTGCCGCTGGATTTGAAACGTTCGCAATAAAATCAAAATTATTCCCAAGAATACACAAGGAATCTTGGGAGGACCAAGAAACACTTAATGGATTATTCACGATTATGTTCATATACGCAGTATCCGTACATGGCATTCCTGGATTCACAATTAACTGAACATTGTAATTTCCTGGAGACGGGAAAGTATAATTTGGAGCAAACTGAGAACTCACATCCGTTGTGATATTTGGCACACCAAAGTTCCACGCATAAGAAGTTCCACCGTATGAATTATTTACAAATTGAACATTCAGACCTTGACAATAGGATACGAAAGTTGGCAGTTGCGTTTGAAGTGGTAATAAGGCCTGCATGACAATGTTGCAATCAAAGACGCGAAACAAAAAATCACGGATGGTTTGACCAACTAATACACCATTTCTATATTCCTTTACACAAACTCCGACTACAAATAAGCCAATCATGTTTGGATTCACAGTAAGAACTCCACTAACAGGGTCTATCACAGTGGAAGAACCTACACCAAGTGGTTGTTGTGCGTTAAACGTTCCACCATTCCATTGTACCGGAAAATAAGGTGGTGCTGGAGCTTGTGTTGGCTGTGGATTCGTTGAACTAGCACCGGACCAAGGAGTTACTAATGAATAGACCAACTGATCCCCATCTGGATCAGTCGCAACATGATTAAAAACGAGTTCATCATTATTACAAAGCAATACTGGTGGATAGTTCGTGAATCGCGGACTACTATTTGCAGTGAATCCAGTGTCAGAACCTGGAACATGTGTAGTCAATGTGATGCCAGTATCGTCAGGAAACAACAAATTGGTGATGTTTGGTCCTCTACAACAACGCTGATAAGAGACGTCATATCCTCCCGGAGTGGGTGGCAGTGTGACAACTGTTGTATAAATAGCACGTTCAACACATATATTCGTAGGCGGCGTGGCACAGGGATTATTAAAATTAATCGGCAAAATAACACTACCAGGAAAAGGAACAAGAATGTTTTGGAAAAATACATTGTTTGCTTTGTAAATGGTTAAAGCAAGCGGATCATCGTATTGTGCACCTGTTGAATTACAATCACGGTATAAGGTAATGAAAAAACGGTACTGATTATTTCCTAGATAATCATAATAGATATCTCCACCAATAATATGCGAAGCATAACTATTGGTGATCATGAAAAAGGAAAGAATAAGGTAGAGATTCTTCATGTTGCTACTTAGACGCAAAAATAGGTCAAATGTTGTCTTTTCTCAAATCCAAATCTTTGATTTCGTCTATTGAATGGCGGTATCTAAACTTGGTTTCGCGGGTGATCTTGCTTCCATCAATTTTCTTGCCATGATTCCCCTCTAAAAAGGAAAGTTTTTCCGCTCCCATTTCAAGTGCAAGGTTTCCATAGTAAAGCTGCTTTGTTGGATGTTCAGGCCAGCATACATTGTATACCTTATTCGGAAATGACTCCTCGAATAGACAAGTAATTGCTCCTATAATGTCTGCCTGATGTATTAAGTTGACAGGCGCTTGTCCATTTGGGATTTCACGTCTGTTTCGTAAGAAAAAGCGAACAGGATGACGGTTTGGTCCGACATGACCTGCCAATCGAAGAATAACATACTTGCTAGTAACTAGTGATTCAATGCATTCTTCCATTTGTAAAACAAGGTGTGATTTAATGACTGGAGCTGTTTCATCCATCGTTTTAGATTCATCCAAATAAACACCGGTAGAACTTGTGAAAATTACACGTTTGGCTTGAATGCTCTGCATTAAATTCTGTAAGGATTCAAGTACCCCATCAAATGGAGGAAGGGTTATAATCACCGCGTCAAATTGTGTTTTTGGTGTTTCCTGCCAAGAAACAACTTCACCAGTTTTCATCAATGGCACAGGTGAAATACCCTCTGACAACATTTCTTGGAGTTTGACCGCATCCCTGGAAGTAGAAAAAACGTTCGTTCCTTCACCTTTTATGGTAAGAGAAAGTGCTTTTCCTAGCCATCCATATCCAATAACTAAATAATTTTTCATCCAAGTCATAAACGCAGAATTCACAAAAGAGTTTGATTTTTATTTACGGATATCCCCTTTCTGTTTTTAACTTGTGAATTGTTGTGCTAACTTTGAGGAAAAATTTGTGAGATGAACGCTTTTGATGTAATTGTAGTAGGATCGGGTCCAGGTGGGTATGTTTCAGCGCTTCGATGTGCACAACTCGGACTTAAAACAGCACTTGTTGAAAAATACAACACTCTCGGTGGAACCTGTTTGAATGTGGGATGTATTCCGTCTAAAGCGCTATTGGATTCATCTGAACATTTCCACAATGCACAACACAATTTCCAAACACATGGAATTGAAATCACAGGCTTAAAGGCCAACTTAACACAAATGATTAACCGCAAAAATGAGGTGGTTAGTCAAACATGTGCAGGTGTTAAATTTTTAATGGATAAAAATAAAGTAAGCGTATTTCACGGACTTGGTTCTTTTGCAGATGCAAATACCATTTTGGTGAAAGGAGCAGATGGATCAGAAACCGCTCTACAAGGAAAAAATATCATTATTGCAACAGGTTCAAAACCCAACTTTTTCCCAGGCATGGAGCCGGATAAAAAGCGCATCATTACTTCTACCGAGGCCTTGAATATGACTGAGATTCCGAAAAGAATGTTGGTGATTGGTGGAGGTGTCATTGGACTAGAACTTGGTTCCGTTTACGCACGGCTAGGTTCAGAAGTTGAAGTAGTTGAATTTGCACCAACAATTCTCCCTACAATGGATGCTGGAATTGGGAAAGAATTTACAAAAATCCTTAAAAAAGAAGGATTCAAATTCCACATGGAACACCGCGTTCTGAAAGTGGAAAATAAAGGTAAAAAAGTAGTTCTAACTGCGGAGAATAAAAAAGGTGAGACGGTAACGCTTGAAGCTGACTATTGTCTTGTGGCAGTTGGAAGAAAAGCGTATACAGAAGGGTTGAACCTAGATAAAGCAGGGTTAAGTATCACTGATCGAGGTCAAATCGAGGTCAATGATCATCTGCAAACAAAAATGAGTCACATCTACGCTATTGGAGACGTTGTTCGCGGGGCAATGCTTGCACACAAAGCGGAAGAAGAAGGTGTATTCGTTGCAGAAATGATTGCTGGACAAAAACCACACATCAATTATAATTTGATCCCTGGAGTTGTCTATACTTGGCCGGAAATTGCTGCAGTTGGAAAAACAGAAGAAGAATTGAAAGCTGCAGGTATTGCCTATAAAGCTGGAAGTTTTCCAATTAAAGCCTTAGGAAGAGCTAGAGCAAGTATGGATACAAGCGGATTCATCAAAGTGTTAGCAGACGAAAAAACAGACGAAATTCTTGGTGTACATATGATCGCTCCAAGAGCGGCTGATTTAATTATGGAAGCAGTTACAGCCATGGAATACCGTGCTTCTGCAGAGGATATTGCTCGCATTTGTCATGGTCACCCAACTTACTCAGAAGCATTGAAAGAAGCTGCATTAGCCGCAACGGACAATCGCGCTTTACACATCTAAGCTGAAAAAGCATCTGCAATGTGCTCGACGCTTGTTTGAAATTGATTGTGAACGATGGAAATGATATCAAAGCGAACGTTTCTATCGATTTGATTATCTTGAACATAACGATCTGCAACTTTGATGATTTGACGCTGTTTAGACCTTGTTACTGCGCGCCATGGCTCTCCAATTTGTGCGGTGCATCTTGCTTTTACTTCTACAATGACTAATTCATCACCATCCAGAAGTACGAGGTCGACTTCCCACTTCTTGAATCGGATGTTCCTGTCAATTAACTGAAAGCCTTTTCCTTGTAAAAAATGCAATGCCTCATTCTCTCCCCATTGACCCAACTCCTCTTTTTTCATGTTCTTTTTACTTAAATATACAATTTCCGCTTCAATTTTCCGAGAGAACGAAACAAGAAAGTATCTTTATATTAAATTCGATTTATGTCCAAAATTCTAATCAAAAATATCAAAGGACTCGTTCAGGCGGGAGAACAGATTCCATCTGTTCGAAGAGGAGCTGAAATGAAGCAACTAGAGGTGCTTGAAAATGCCTATCTCGCACTAGAAGACGGTGAGGTGATTGCATATGGACCAATGAACGAATGGGAGGGCATCATTGATTGGCGAGACCTTGAAATTGTAGATGCTGACGGATGTTTTGTCTTACCAGCATTTATCGATTCTCACACCCACACGGTCTTCGCAAAAACACGGGAAGAAGAGTTTGTCGATCGGATTCATGGATTAAGTTATGAGGAGATTGCTGCTAGAGGTGGAGGAATATTGAACTCTGCAAGAAAATTAAGTGAGTTGTCGGAGGATGATCTTTATTCAGATGCAAAAAAACGAATTGAACGCATCATTCAAACCGGAACAGGTGCATTAGAAATAAAATCAGGCTATGGTCTTTCTTTAGAAGGGGAACTAAAAATGCTTCGAGTGATCAAAAGATTGAAAGAAGCTATGCCGATTGTCATCAAAGCAACTTTTCTAGGTGCTCATGCTTTTCCTGCTGAATACAAAGAAAATAAACGGGCTTACATTGATTTGATCATAAATCAAATGCTACCTGCCATTCACGCAGAACAATTAGCAGATTACATCGATGTTTTCTGCGAACGTAATTATTTTTCTGTTGCTGAGATGGAGGAGATCTTGAAGGCGGGAATTGCTTATGGACTTAAACCCAAAGTTCATGTCAATCAATTTAGTATTCTCGGCGGAGTGGAAAAAGCTGTCGAACTTGGTGCTGTTTCAGTTGATCACTTAGAGGAAATTGATGAAAAAGACATTCAGGCACTTAAAAAATCGAATGTAATCCCTACCCTACTTCCAGGATGCTCGCACTTTCTTTCCATTCCTTTTGGTAATGCAAGACGCATGATAGAAGCTGGACTACCTATCGCATTGGCAAGTGATTTCAATCCTGGCTCATCTCCAAATTATGACTTAATGACGATTTTATCCTTGGCATGTATCAAACAAAAAATGACACCGGAAGAAGGAATCAATGCCCTGACAATTAATGCAGCGGCAGCACTTGAACTGAGTGAAAGTCACGGTAAAATTGCAATAGGAAGAAAGTCACCAATCATGTTGACAAACGAAATTCCATCATTAGCTTATCTTGCTTACGCTTTTGGAGAACAACATGTACAACGAATTTTCATTTGATTCAGTGTAAAAATGTACCTTTGAAGACAAGATGAAATACGTATCCCTATTTTTTTCCTTTTACTGCACATGCCTTTTGGCATTTGGCCAAAATTATGCTTCCGATCGTGAATTGCTTTGGGAAATTTCGGGAAATGGGATAAAACAAAAGTCCTATTTGTTTGGATCCTTGCATTCGAATGACAAAAGACTATTTCAATTTTCAGATTCGCTTTACACAGCGCTAGTCAATACAGAGAAGTTAATCCTGGAAACTGATGTGTTTAGTTTATTCAATGAGCTCGACACAAGAACAAAATTACCGACAACCCTATACGATAAGAATGGGAATCCCTATACATCTGAAATAGATGCGAGTAAAACATTTTATGGCGATGAGGATGGGATGCCACAGTTTTTAGATGCTTATTTTCAGCAATACTGTTTGAATGCCAAAAAAGAATTTATCCCACTAGAAACAGTGAAAGAACAATACGATTTACTAACAGATGAATTTCAACTTTCGGATAAACAAATCATTGATAATGCCTTAAATAACTTTACACACGAACGTTTAATCGAACTTTACCTAAAAGGTGATTTAATCTCTATCGATAAATTCATGAAAGCGAACATGTCGATGCAAGAAGGGCTTTACGACGAAGTGATCACTAAGAGAAACATCCGCATGTCTCAAAAGCTTGATTCCATATTGAAAACGAAAACTAGTTTTTTCTGCGCCGTAGGTGCGGGGCATTTGGGTGGATCAAATGGCATCATTAATCTTTTAAGGTCAAAAGGCTACAAAGTGAGAGTGGTAACATGGTATCATTCCGAAAAAGCAAATTTGGATCAATTGAAAGTTCGTTCGTATACCGAATATCTTTTTCGAGACGGGCAATCCGGATTAGTAGCGAAATTAGCAGGTAAACCAATAATTTTAGACGAAGCGGACGGAGTTAAACGCATTATTTACCGCGAACTCGGCCAAGGAAATACTTACGAAATATCGATTGTGCCCCTCGACACAAATTTAACTCCGGAAGAAATCGCCTCCATTTACATTGCCAATCCATCAAATACAAGCACCCGTGAGGTCTTACTTGACGATGGGCGAGTGATCTTCGAAGGATTATCAAACAACTATCCAGAGGGTTTAAATTATGTTCAAATACAATTTAATTCCAAGCACTTCGCAGTAATTAAAGCATATGGTGGAAATAAATTTATGCATTCTAACCGTCCAAATCAATTTTTCCAAAGAGTATGGTTTGAATAGAATGCTTATCTTCGGTACATTCTTCCACCTATTACTATCCAATGAAATTTATTGATACGCTTGCACAGAAAATCCTTGATGAATACTCTGAATTAGAACATTTAGTTGTCATTCTTCCCTCTGAAAGAGCTGTTAAATACCTTGGAAATTCGTTGTTTAAATTAAATAAGGGGCCTTTGATTGCTCCAGAAATGCACACAATCGACCGCTGGGTAAGAAGTCAATTCAATCATATCATTGATCCAACAAGACTTTTACTTGTGCTGTTCGAAAGTTATTTGCAAACCGAGGAGGGAAAAGGTCAAAGTTTTGAGTCCTTCCTAACTTGGGGATCAACATTACTTAGTGACTTCAACGACTTAGACCGATACCTGATTGACCAGGAACAAATCTTTAAAAATTTAAAATCCATAAAAGAATTAGAAAGCTGGCAAATTGACGAGGAAAACTATAGTGAATCTCAATTAAAGTTCATGGCTTTTTGGGAACAAATCCCTAAACTACATGCGCAGTTAATGGTTGAATTGAAAAAAAGATCTCAGATCACACTTTCTCAAGCATACAGAAAATTAGCAGAGGAAACCATGACCTTAATTTCATCTGATAAGAACTATATTTTTGCTGGATTCAATGCACTTTCTAAAGCAGAACTTCAAATCATTAAAAATTTAATGCAACGAGGGAGTGCCGAGTTCATTATTGATGCTGACACCTATTATTTAGAGAATGAGCAGCATGAAGCTGGATCATTCCTGAGGGCTGACTTGGAATTTTTAGGAATCAAAACCGCGAGCGTTACTCAAAGTAACATGCAACATTCCCCAATTGATTTTACTGTTATCGAATGTGCTCAGCACACGGGGCAAATTAAGGTGGCAGCAACAGAACTAGCAAAATTGAATCAAGATGAATTAGACGAAACCCTCGTTTTACTCGCTGACGAAAGTTTGATTCATTCTTTAGTGAAGAATATTCCTGCAAATGTTGGAAAAGCTAATATCACCCTTGGTCTTCCTCTGCAACAAACACCCGTTAAATCCTGGGTGGATTTATTATTTACCATTCAAGAAAACAAGAAACGTTTTCGCACTAAAGCACTATATTTTAAAGATTTTCAGCGCATTATTAACCATGTGTTTTGCCTATCTTCCCTTCCTGAAGAAGAGAAAAAACAAATATCAGCCATTGAACAAGATAGCATACGAAAAAACAAAGTTTTTCAATCCGTAGACCGCCTAAATTTGCCGCCGAAAGCAAAAATATTGTTTGAATTAATCACGGAAGATTGGAAAGAAGATTGGCACGTTGCGCTGGGTAAAATTCGAGAATTAAATCTTCTGTTCGCGGATTCATTTGATCAAATACATGAATTTGAAAGAACCGCAATCCAAGTTTTTGATCAAGCAATGCGTGGATTTGAATCCTTACTAAGGGAAGGAATTCCTGCTATGGAGATGCGCAGTTTCAAGTTATTACTTAACCAACATTGGTCAACTTCCACTATCGCATTTCATGGGAATCCAACAAACGGACTTCAAATCATGGGCTTATTGGAAACACGTATGATCGACTTTAAAAACCTCATCATCCTTGGATTAAACGAAGGGAAACTCCCAAATAACAATCCCATTCGAACCTTGATTCCAATGGATTTACGTGCTGTTTTCAAACTTCCATCAACACGAGAAAAACAAGGGTTGTTTGCACATCACTTCTACCGCCTTTTACATCAAGCAGATCGTGTTTTGGCTACATATACTGCAGCAGCAGAACAAATAGGCAGCAATGAAGCAAGCCGCTATCTCATGCAAATAGAAATGGAATTAACAAAAGCAAATCCATCCATCAAATGGAAAAAGTTGTTTTACCATATCCCATTCGCAGATAGAGCCACATTGAATACCACCCAAATTGAAAAAACCCCTGAAGTTCTTCAACGAATAAACGAATTTTTAGAGAGGCCTTTATCAGCCTCTTCATTAAACAAATTCATGATTTGTCCATTGGACTATTACTACCGGTATTTAGTTGAATTTGGAGAAGACAAAGAAGTAGAAGAGGAAATTGAAAACAACACTTTTGGAAGCATCATTCATGTCACATTAGAAGACTTATTTAAACCTTTCGTTCAGAGAGATCAACACGGGAAATTAATACACCCTACACCTCCTCCTGTTCGTGAAAAAGACATCTTAAGAATGCTTGAAACATTCAAAGAAAGTTTGTTAAAAGGATTTTTAAAACACTTTGATCAAGATGAGTCTTTATTCAAGACCGGAAAAAACCGCTTGAGTTATGAAATGGCAATTGAGATCACAAAAAATGTATTGCAAAAAGAACTGGAATTCATTCAAGGATTAGATGAGCCTTTGTTTATAGAACAGATCGAAGCAGAAATGCATACAGAAATTAGTGTTCCTTTCGGAAACGGAACAAAAAAAATACGATTCAAAGGATACATTGATCGTATTGATCGTATTGGTGACCGTTACAGGGTAATAGATTACAAAACCGGGAAAGTCAAGAAGGACCAGGTTGAATATCAAGCATCCAATAAAGGTATTATTACATCATTTCTGAAAACGAAACACGCACTTCAATTGTCGTTGTATTGCCTATTCTTCAAGGATCAATATGGAAGAATGCCAGACGAAGCAAAAATAACCTCATTAATTAACGTTCACGAGGATTTTAGTTTATCCGTTAAAAATGGGAACTTATCCGATATGATTCCCGTTGTGCATGACCTACTCAGCGAAATCCTAGTTCAACTATTTGATACAGATCAACCATTTGAACATCAACCTGATTCAGAATATTGCCAATATTGTTCTTAAACAAAAAAACCTGAAAAGAAATAAAGGAATAATTCCGATTAGTTCTTTTCAGGTTACTGCAAGTTAAATAAAACCAAAACCGAACAAACGTTTTTGTTCTGCTTTTCACTAGACGGAATAGCCTAGGTGAAAGTTGCCTTTTGCTATTAATATAATTCTGCTTTCAATGCTGTTCTGTAATCTTTCATTTCTTCGCGATTGATTTTGTGATCAGCATTTTTCAATAAATTCAACAAATACAATAAATTCTCCTTCTCCTCAATTTCCATTGGGTATTCATTTCCCTCCTCGTCTTCATCATATTGTGCTTGAACATCAAAACTCTCGTTTTCAGTAAGAAACTCGTATGTTAAACGCAATAATTTAACGACCAAAGGATCTTGCTCTAACAAAGCCATTTCGCGTAATGCTTTTAAATCCTCCACTAAATTTGAGGCAGTTACACCACTCTTTTCAACATTTGCGATGATAGCATCTAATTTTTGATTCGCTAGTCCAGTTTTCATGTAGTCAATTTTGATAGGCAAATTTAGTGGAAATCATTGAAATATTCACGCTTACAGACAGAACATTGTTCAAAAGCGCTTTCTTAAGCAAAAAGAAATCCTATTTTTGTTATATGGATTTCTTTATACAAGCTTTTAGTATTGGGTTCTTATTAAGTGTGATGATTGGTCCGATCTTCTTTCTTTTACTTGAAACAAGTATTACGAAAGGTTTTCGGTCAGCACTTGCCTTAGACCTAGGTGTGCTCATTAGTGATATTATTTACGTGCTCATCGCTGTCATGTTTGTGGAACAAATTAAAGGACTCATTGCCGGGAACAAACTTATGTTCAGTGTTATTGGAGGTAGTATTTTTGTCATCTATGGAATCATTAACTTGGTGAAAAAAGTCGCCTTACTTGATAGCCAAAAAATGGAGGGGATCGATGTGAACATCGATTCAATTAAACCGCAAAACAATACGAAAGATTACGTTTTTTTAGGACTAAAAGGATTTGTGTTAAATTTCGCTAATCCAATGGTTATTTTCTATTGGGTCAGTGTAGCATCGGTTGCAAACAATACAGTTCCAGATGAAAATAGCACCGCTTGGGCCTTCGTTTTCTTGGGAATTGTACTTCTTACTTTTTTCAGCATTGACATTTTAAAAATAATTGCTGCGAAAAAAATTCGGCCTCTGGTAAATCAAACCCTGCTGAATGGATTAAATCGACTCATCGGAATTGTATTTACCTTATTTGGATTATTCCTTATTCTACAATTCTTTCTCAAGAAATAAACCTCTATGAAAAACCTTTTATTTCTTCTTTTTATTTTTGGAATTACTCCGCTTTTTGGTCAAAAGGTTTTAAAGGAAAACCTCAGCCCTAAAGTTCGCTTATACTGGGACGCAAACAAGAAACACCTGCAAGCTACTGGTTCCTATTTCACAAGTGAAGTTGTACCAAATACAACTGAGAAGCATGGCAAATGGACCTTCTATACCTACGATGGGATTATGGAAGAGGAGAGTAATTATTACCGAGATCGCTTACATGGCAAACGTGTATTTTATTATCCAAATAAGAAAATAAAAGAAGAGTCTTACTTTAAATTCAATGTCCCCGATAGTTTATTCTTCCAATGGAATGAAAATGGAAAATTAATCACAAATGGAAAATTTGAATTAGGAAGTCCAATTGGTGAATGGTCCTATTTTTATTCAGACGGCAGGGAAAAATCAATTGAAAAAGTCGTTGTTGATACCGTTTACCTCATGGCAAAATGGGAAGAAGATTCTGCGCATCGTCAAACGATTATAAACGGCGATGGTTTTATAGAAGATCGTTATATCAGTGGTGGTATTAAAGCTAAATACACCTTTAAAAACGGCTTGAAAAATGGTGTCTTTGAAGAAAGAACGGCAAATGGCGTGCTCTCAATTGCTGGAGCGTTTAATCAAGGTAAAAAGGACGGCGTTTGGGAGTTTTATGAATACCGTGGAATACTTGAAAAAATGGTGACATATAAAGCAGATTCATTAGATGGCGCTTATCTTGTTTTGGCAATTTCTGGAGATACTATCACTTCCGGAAACTATGTGCTCGGAAAAAAAGATGGTTTTTGGATTTGGAAGACACCTGAACAAACGGTTGAAATGACCGGTTTTTTTAAACAAAACTTACAAGATAGTATCTGGCATTATTATTTTTCTTCAGGGGAGCTTTCCTACATTGCACATTATAAAATTGGGCTTCGTACGGGAGAATGGAATTATTATTATAAAAATGGCTCTTCTTACCGAAAAGGAACCTATGTAAACGATCTTCGCGAAGGAAATTGGCAAACATGGTATGAAGATGGAGTGCTTTTAATGAATGGGAACTATCAGCAGGGAAAAGAGGAAGGTTTGTGGTATAATTACTGGGAGAATGGTTCGCTAAAAAATAAAGCCGCATTTAAACATGGTAGCTTAAATGGAGAATGGCTTTCTTACACTCCCGAAAGTGTATTGTCAAGTTCAGGAAATTATAAAAACGGATTGAAAGTGGGGATTTGGAATGATTACTACAACAATGGTCGTTTAAAAGAGAAAGCTCGTTACAAAGTGTTTACTGAAAAAAATAAAACCCATGATATGGCTATCATGGGCTTAAAGGAAACCGTGAGTGATTATCATGGGAAATTTGAAGCTTATTCTCAAAGGGACTTTGCACTAAAATCAGAAGGAAAATACCGCAAAGGATTGAAACACGGGAAATGGATAGATTATTATCCAGGTGGTGTTGTTCCAACCATTATCTCAGAATACAAGCACGGTGAATTACATGGTGTTTTTCAACAACGCGATCCACGCGGAAGGTTAGTCTATGAAATTCACTACAAAAATGGATTGAAACATGGGCCTTTCATTGTTTTTGGGGAAAACGGAAACATCGTTTCACAAAAAGAATTTCGATATGGCCGACAAGTTAGTAAGAACGGAGGCGGTGACTTATTTACTCCCTAATCCTTCAATAAATAGTGTCAATTCGATAAAATCATCCACACTAAGTCTTTCCGGTCGTTGAGTGACAAATTTCTCCGGCAACTGCGCATCTTGTGTCAGCGACTTTATTGAATTTCGAAGTGTTTTTCTCCTTTGCTGAAATGCAGTTTTCACAACACGCATGAACAACTTTTCATCACAAGGTAATGACTGACGCTCATTTCTCGTACAGCGAATTACGCCAGATTTTACTTTTGGTGGAGGAACAAATACATGTTCATCAACAGTAAAACAATATTCAATGTCATAAAAAGCTTGCATAAACACACTCAAGATTCCATATTCTTTCGTGCCAGGTTTTTCTGCTATTCGAACCGCAACTTCCTTTTGAAACATCCCCATGATTTCCGGAATTTGATTTCGGTATTCTAGACACTTAAATAAAATTTGAGAGGAAATATTGTAAGGGAAATTACCCGCAACAATGAATGGTTCAGGGCCCATTATTTCCGTTAAGTCTTGTCGTAAAAAATCAGCGTAAATTATTCGATCACCCATTAAAGGGTATTTGTGATGTAAATACTCGATTGATTCCGCATCGATGTCTACCAGAAAAAGTTCGATTCCATCATGCGATTTCAAAAAATCAGTTAATGCACCCATACCCGGTCCAACCTCAAGAACGCGTTTGCATCCTCTATGAAAAGTAACTTGATTGGCAATTTTCTCGCAGGTTTCAAGGTCTTTTAAAAAATGCTGACCGAGGTGTTTTTTTGGCTTTACGTTCATGATACTTTAAATTCTTCGATGACCGTTAAATTCGTTCTAAATGCTGCGAATTTCCCTCCGTATCGCTGCGCATGATCCTGCTGTAATGCCTGAGCATATTTTGCGTGATACTCATCTAATTTCTCTGAAGTTGGAGCTAAATACAAGCATGAATAAGCTGAGCCACCATCTTCTTCTCCTTGTATTTTTGAAATACGACACTCCAAAAAACAACCTGTCTCCATCACTTGTGGAATGTGAAGTTGGCGCATCCACTCCAACCACTCTTGTTCGATTTCTCGATCAATACTTACTGTTACATTATATAAAACCATCCTACAAATGTAAAAAACTTGGGTGGATACTTCTTTTTAACACAACACAATAATGTGGAAATCTTACGTTTTATACATTTGACAACAAAAAAACCTATATTTGAATTCGTTAATTAACAAAAAGCTATGAAAAAATTATTGTTTCTCGCATTGTCAACGGTATTGTTGAACTCTGCAACATGGGCACAAGCATGTACGCCAGGTGCTAATTTCGTCGACTCAACCTATGGAGTTTGGCCGGATACGACACAAAACTTTCCTCCAGCACTGGTCAATGTCGCTTATTCCACTGATTTGAACTTCAAAGTTCCAGCAACTGTAACAGCAGAATTAGATGCAACTGGTCAGTTTGTTGGCTCTCCTATTCAAGGATTCACTGTGACAGGTGTAAATGGACTTCCAAACGGATTCACATATGCATGTAACATCAGTTCATGTTCTTATGCAGGTGGAGCAAACGGATGTGCCAACATTTCAGGTACAGCTTCAACAGCAGGGACATTTCCAATTACCATTGATGTAAATGCAACTGTATTGGTGACATTGTTTCCCGGACTTCCTCCTACTCCAGTGACTCAAACGGTTTCGTTTCCAGGATATAAAATTGTTGTAGGTTCAGCAGGTGTGATTGAGGGAATCATTTCTCCAATTTCTGTGAGTCCAAATCCAGCGAATGCAAGTATTACCGTGAATGGAATTACAGGAGGGATGAAAGTTTCAGAAATCATTTTAACAAATGTAGAAGGTAAAACGATTGAAAAAAGAAACATCGGAACTTCAACTAACTTAACATTTGATACAGCTGGATTGAATTCAGGTATTTACTTTGTTCACGTCGTTCATGCAAACGGTGTTGAAATCGTTAAATTCATGAAGAATTAAGAAAACTTCATTTCTTATGATAAGGGGGACTTCAAAAGAAGTTCCCCTTTTTTATTTGTAAAAGTGCATGTCCGTAATGTACTTATACACGGGTTCTGTTAAAAGATAACGAACGTCTTTTCCCTCTTTGATTGATTGACGTATAAAACTTGCCGAAACCTTCATAATTGGGGCGTCGTCACAAAAAACGACGTTCGGTGCATTCCGATATGGATGATCAATTGTTCCTTTCTGGGCAATTACTTCTGCCTCTTCTGAACTTGTTAATACGCGTGGATAAACGTAAATGGTGTGCTTTGCTAGGATGACTTCGTGATTATACCATTTATGAAAGGTCCTCAAGTTATCTTCCCCCATAATTAAAGCAAAATCATGCTCCGGATATTTTTCCTTCAGATGCGTCAGTGTTGAAATCGTATAATTCGGTTTGGGCAAATGAAATTCAATGTCTGATACTCGTAACTTCAAGTTGTCCTCAATTGCTTCCCTGACGATATTTAAGCGATGTGAGTCCTTTAGTAAGGTAGATTTATCCTTCAATGGATTTTGTGGCGTCACAACCATCCATACTTGATCTACATCTGTGTGTTCAACCATGTAATTCGCAATGATTAAATGTCCGACGTGAATTGGATTAAATGTCCCGAAGTAGAGTCCTATTTTCATTTTTCAATAAAACGTGAAATTGCTGAATGCACTGATTGAATGGCCAAGTCTAATTGATCATTCACAATGATAACATCAAAATCTTTGGCTTGTTCAATTTCTTGTTCCGCTTTCGCCAAGCGCATATTTATTTTCTCTAAAGAATCTGTATTGCGCGAGGTAAGTCGACGGGTTAACTCCTCCATGGAAGGAGGTTGAATAAAAATACTCAAGGCCTTTTCGCCCATGATTTGTTTTAAGTGAATTCCGCCAACAACATCTACATCAAAAATCACTGTTTTACCTTCATTCCAAATACGTGAAAGTTCTGATTTCAATGTTCCATAAAACATTCCTTCGTATACTTCCTCCCATTCGAGAAAAGCATTTTCATTTATGTATTTCTGAAAGGTGTCCTTTCCCAAAAAATAATAATCTATTCCATCTTGTTCTTTTCCACGGGGTTCACGAGAACATGCTGAAATGGAAAAAGCAAGTTGATCCAAGTCCTTTAGTAAGGCCTGAACGATGGTTGTTTTACCTGCACCTGAGGGAGCAGAAATGATGATGCATTTACCTTCCATCAATCTATATTTTAGAGCGTGTTTAAGATTTGTTCCTTCATCTTTTCTAAGTTATCCTTCATGTCAACCACTCTTTTTTGGATCTCTGCATGATTGCATTTGCTACCAAGTGTATTGATTTCACGTCCCATTTCTTGGCAGATAAATCCTAGTTTCTTTCCATTTCGTGGAATGACCATGGTATTTAAAAAATAATCCAAATGGTTCGTGAGTCGCATTTTTTCCTCCGAAACATCTAATTTTTCAAGGTAATAAATCATTTCTTGCTCCAAACGATTTTCGTCAATTCTGACATCTGACAAATCTGTTAATGCTTTTGAAATACGGTCACGAATGACTTGAATACGTTCTGGTTCGAAGACACTAATCTCTTGAATTCCATTTCGGATTGATTCGATTTTTTCGGTAAAATCAGCATGCAAAGCTTCGCCCTCTTGTGCGCGAAATTGCGTGAGTTTTTGACATGCACTCAAGGCAAGATCCAAAATAAATTTCTTCTCCTCTTCGCTGACTTCTGGAGCTTGCTGATTCAACACCTCTGGTAAGCGCAAAACCAACGAAAGATAATCGACAGGAGCTTCTGACCATGATTCATTCAGTTTCTTAACTTCATGGTAATAAAGTGTGGCAAGTTCGGTGTTAATTAATCCGTTTGATTGGTCCGCTTGACTCTCGATATAGATACCAAAATCAATTTTGCCTCGGTCTAATTGTTCTCCAAGAAGTTTACGTAATTCCGACTCCAATTCTCTATAAGAGGATGGTATTCTCAAATTCAAATCCAATCCTTTACTGTTCAAGGAACGTATTTCGATGGATACTTTTTTTGCTTGGTATAGGCCATTGCTTTTTCCAAAGCCTGTCATTGATTGCAACATAAGTGCGTTTTTAAAAGTTCGTTTAATAAACTAGTCCTCAATTAATAAATCAGCATCAATTCCTTCGTTTTGTTCTTTGATAAACCAAGCAATTTCACTCATGATTTGACGTTTTTGCTCGTCCTCATGTGTAGCTTCCTCCACGTATTCTTTCAAAAGTAATTGTGATTCCAATAATTCGTGTTCTGCAAATGGTCCCTGCATGTTCTCTATGATCGTTAAACATTCTAGTGACTGCATAAAATCTCCTGTTGACGCGAGCATAACAAAAAATGGTAAATGTTCATCATAGGTCAATTTAGAATTCCAAATACTCGTTAATACTTTTTGTCTGAGTGCTTGTTCCTTTTCCTCAGAAAGGAATTGAATGAAAATTGTTTTTGCATCAACTTTCTGAATATCCGATAGAAATCCTAAAATTGCTTTTTCAATGGTCAGTTCACAGCTGCGTAATTTTTCAAAAACAGAAGGTAAAATTGAAATGTCACCTTGTTGTTCAAAGATTTTTAGTGCTGAAAGGACATCCGTTTCATTATCGGATTCAAACTGTTTTAATGCCGCCGTAAGCTTTACTTTTTTTTGCTGCATGCTAGATTTTTGTGCAAAGTTACAAAATACAAAGGAGGGTATCTACTTACACGGATGTATGTCAAAGACAATTATGAAATTTTCATTGTTTAAAAGTTCACACAGTGTTTGATATATGCTTGATGAACTTTTCGAAATTTGTACCAAATCACTTTTATCATGAAAAATAAGCCTCTATTAACTGCCGTATTAGTTACCATCATCGGATTAAGTTCTTGTGTTGCTCCTAAAAAATACAAAGAATTGGAAGCAAGGGAGAAAGCATGTTCAGAAGAACTAGCGAAATACAAAAAAAGCTCAAGTGATTTTGAGTCTCTTTCCAAAGATTTACAAAACCAATACAACAATGCATCACGAGATGTAAGTAAGTTAAAGCAAGACACTTCCGCAACAGGAATTGCCATGAGACTTCTACAAAGAGACTATGATCAACTTTTGTCGCAACATGAATCATTAGAGAATTCCTTCAATAAAATGAAAAACTTGAGTGCGAAGGAAACATCTGAGCTTCAAATTGAATTGGAAAACACCAACAAAGAATTACAAAGAAAAGCAGATGCACTTCTCAGGTTGGATGAAGAATTAAAAGCTAAACAAAAATTACTTGAAGAGCGTGAAAAACGAGTAAATGAGCTAGAAGAAGCCATTCGTAAAAAAGATGCTGGAATTCAATTGTTAAAAGCAAAAGTAGCAAACGCTTTACGTGGATTTGAAAACAAAGGTTTAACTGTCGTTCAGAAAAACGGTAAAATTTACGTTAGCCTAGAGGCGAAATTATTGTTTAAATCAGGATCCACATTTGTTGAGCCAGAAGGACGTGATGCTTTGATTCAATTAGGTCAAGTTTTAGAAAGTGAGACGGATTTAGAAATTGTAGTTGAAGGTCACACAGATACTGATAAACTTTCAAGTCCAAATTCACCTAAAAATAACTGGGAACTTTCTGTTCTTCGCGCAACTTCTGTTGTAGAAATTCTTTTGGCAAATTCTTCCATGTCTCCCGTTCAGGTGATGGCAGGAGGTCGCGGTGAATTTCACCCAGTGGATGTAAACGATAAAGCGAAAAACAGACGCATCGAGGTGATTATTTCACCGAATTTAAATGAGTTGTTCGAGATTATTTCTAACGATTAACCACCTTACATATGGGATCAAAAGAAAAGAAATTAACTCAAGATTCCGCCGAATCACCGGTAACTTGGTACGGTAAATCCTTCCATTTACTTTTGCTGGCAATCATAGTCATCTCGACTTATTTTACTTTTTCTCCCGGTTTTTCACCTGAAAAACAATTTACGAATTGGGATGACTTGGGATATGTTGTGAATCAACCATTGATCAAAACCCAAGATGCAGATAGCGCTGCGCTGCTTTGGAAACCAAGTACTGAGGTCATGTTGAATTATCATCCAATCACCATGTGGACCCTAGCGAAAAACTATGAGTCGGCAGAATTGGACATTCAACCCTATTTTCAAACCAATCTATTTTTGCATTGCCTGAATGCAGTTTTGGTGTTTATTTTGCTCTTCTCACTATCGAAAGGCTCAATATTCGTTTCGTTTTTTAGTGCGTTGATTTTTGCCATACATCCAATGCACGTCGAAAGTGTTGCATGGATTTCCGAACGTAAGGACGTCCTTTATACCTTTTTCTTTCTGCTTTCATTACTTAGTTACATCCGTTTTCAGCGCAAACAAAGCTATCTTTGGTTAGTTATCTGCTTTGGGATTTTCATTCTATCTTGCCTAAGTAAAGCAATGGCAGTTCCCTTACCGTTTGTGTTAATACTACTTGATTATTTTAATGGGCGCAAAATCAATTGGAAATCACTTCTTGAAAAAATACCATTTATTGTCGTTGCTATCTGGTTTGGATTAAACGCATTGGAAATTCAATCAAAAGGTGCCATAACTGATTTTGATTTCTTTTCAGGTTGGCAACGTATCATCTTTGCATCTTATGGATACCTATCGTACTGGCTGAAATTCTTTGTGCCAACGGGATTATCTGCGTTTTATCCTTACCCAAATCTCGATCGTTTAAACGAACTGCCATTATTCTTTACATTAGCGCCATTCGTCCTGCTTATTTCCATGGGCGGCATTCTCTTTTTATCGTGGAAACGAAATATCGAAACATTCAAAATTAGTTTGTTAGGCATTGGTTTTTTCAGCCTAATGATTGCGCTCGTATTGCAATTTATTAGTGTTGGTGCGGCCATCACCGCAGATCGATACAGCTATATCCCATACATTGGAATTGTATTTATGTTACTGCTTTTATTAGAAAAATGGTCCGTTTTTCAGCGCTTTAAAAAGTACATGATTGGTGGTGTCATGCTGTATTCTATGGTTTTTATGTTTCTTTCTTTTGAACGAACAAAAGTATGGACAAACTCAGGAACTCTATGGAGTGATGTGATTGAAAAATACCCCTTCAAACTAAAGATAAATGGAGAAAACATTCAGGTTCTACAAACTGGTGCTGAGGTAGCTTACAAAAATAGAGGGAACTTTTACCGTGAGAATGGGGATTCTGCAGCAGCAATGAAAGATTATCTTGTACTCGTTGAAGCGAAGGTAAAAGATCCATTAATTTATTCCAATGTTGGAAATATGTATGCACTCATGAATAACTTCGATTCATCCCTGCAAATGTATACCATGGCATTAGATCGAAATCCCAATGCCTATGATGTTTACATCAATCGAGGGATTACGTATATTAAAATGCTCGATAATAAAAATGCCATTAAAGATTTTAAAAATGCCCTAAAGCTACGTCCAAATGATGTCACATCTTTAATTAATTTATGTGCGGCTCAATTGAACAGTAAGGATTATAATTCATGCATTAAAACGAGTGAAAACTTATCGCGCGTTGCTCCAAATAGATGGGAGCCCCATTTTTATCAAGGTACGGCCTATGTGAATCAAGGGAAATACAATCTTGGTGCAGCTTCACTCGAAAAAGCGATTGCGTTGAACCAAAATGATGCGTACGTTTGGTTTAATGCAGGAATTGCTCAGCAACAAATTGGCAACAAGGAAAAAGCGAGGACCTATATTTTGAAAGCAAAGTCTTTGAATTATCCCGTAAGTGATGATCTGCTAAATAGTCTTTAGCGAATGACATTTACATGTCCCGTAATTTCTTCAAATATTCCTTTTCCAATTTCATAATTGAAATACCACGAGTAGGTACCAATTTGAACAGGAACTCCTTTGTAGGTGCCATCCCATTTGAAGTTCAGGTCTGTTGACTCGAATATAAGCTCACCCCAACGATCGTATAGATAAAAATGTCCTCCCATGATTCCTATGAAACTTCCAAAGAAAAATTCGTTGCATTCATCATTATCAGGAGTAAATGAATTTGGGAAATAAATGTATCGTTCCGGAATCACCTGAATCCATTTACCGATACTATCGGTACACCCCTTCTCATCCGTTGCCGTTAAGGTGATTAAATATGCCCCTGGCGCTGTATAGATATGTGTTGGATTAACCAAAAACGAATTTGAACTACCATCACCAAAATCCCATGTATACGCCCAAGCATTCTGAGATTGATTTAAGAATGAAGTGGACAGTCCTTCCGTTGGATAATGTGTCATGATCCAGAAGTCGGCTGTTGGTTTCACAACTTGCACTAATGCAACACCCGTAACATAAAATGTCTGACATTCGTCCGATACTTGAACAAAAAAGGAAGTTGTTGCCGCCGGATTTACCCAAATACCTGGACTCGTTTCATTTGTTTGCGTCCATAAATAATAATAATTACCGAAACCGCCTGTTGCCGTCACTTGTAAAAACGCGCTGTCTCCAGGGCATATTTGAATGGGACCATTCATCTGTAAAGTCAACGGTGGACTTGTGATTGTATATAGGATGGAATCAATGGCAAAGTTGCCACAGTTATCACTCACCTGAATGATATAATTCGTTGTAATGGTCGGTGTCACTGAAATCGAATCACTCGTTCCAACAAGGGAATTATTGGCCGTCCAGAGGTAATTATATGCGCCTGTCCCGCCACTTGCAACAACACCAAAATCCTGAGGTAAATAAGGACAAATTTCAGTAATGCCATTACTCACTACCAAACTGATTGGTTGATATTGTGGCACATTGACCACAATTGACGCTGTTGTTGCCGGACTAGCACACGCATCTGTCACTTGAACTGAAATTGTTTGAGTGGACGTCGGTGTGAAATTGATGGAACTCGTTGTTTCACCGGTATTCCAAGCATATTGATAGGGCGTTACTCCGCCAGAGACGTTTGTGGTTAAGTTAATTGGATCACCGGGACATGCAATGGTTGCACCGTTAATCGAAACAGTGAGCGGTGTTACATCCTGAATGTAAAGTGTGACAACTAGCGGAGTAATGTTGCCGCAAGGGTCGCTGATTGGAAAGGTAATTACTACATTTTCTAGGCCTTCAGTTAAATTATCAAATAAGGCATTCATGGTAAAGGTTGCCGTGTTTTGACCTGCTGCAAATGTTATACTGCCCGGAATTCCGGAGTAATCCTGTCCATTTGTTGCCGTACCACTAACCTGAACCGGGATTGTTAATGTGGAAGAAAGATTATTTTGACGTGTTAAAGTAACCGTCGAGGATACACATCCTTCCGCAAGCCAATCAGGATTTGAATATACTTGTTGAGAAAGTGTATAATCGATTTCGACTGGCGTTTTAGTTGATAAACTATTGGCTTCCAAAAACATCCCTGAATCCCATTGTCCGTCACCAGCATCGGCTATAGCTATAATTAAGTGATACGTTTGTCCACACTGAACTTTCGACACTGCCTCTAGTACCTTTGTAAATCCATCGTATTGAATATACTGAGGACTACTATTATAGGGTGGAGAGTTTCCATCCCCATTAAAAGTAAAGAATTGTTGATTTGTAATGGCGTTTACGTTATTGATCGAAACGATTCCTCCACCATTTGGTAAACGTGCGATGTTTTGCATACCTACTATCCCTGGTCCAGAAATAAAAAATCCAAAAACATCATTGTAACCAGAATTATTGGGTGGTGCAAATTCAGGATATTCATCCGAACCGAACACGTATTTGAAGCGAACGGTGTCGGCATAAGGTATGAAATCAAATTCTAGTATGGCTGCGTTAAACGTTTGAGTACCACCTAAGACTTGATTTGTCAGCAAAGTTGAACCTGGAGCATTATTATCCATTCCCGCATTCGATTGATTGTTCGGCCCCTGAGGACCACTGGAAGTTGCTTGAACGGTACCAGTTGTCATGACGATTCCTTGAGAAATTCCAAGCGTTGTATTATTCGCAGTGAATTGTCCAATGGCTCCTGGACTTCCGTTATACATCACATTTGAGACCGTTACCCCGGGCCCAAGTAACACATTTTGAACGAGTCCCTGCGGAGACAAAGTTGAATTCGTAATCAATTGACTCCATGTCGTTGTGTGCATCGCAAGTGCGACCAAAACCATCAAAAAACTACTTCTCATCATTGTTACCAAAGGTTAAACGTCTAAATGTGGAAATCGTTGTGAAAAACCGAGATTATTTTTCAAAAAAAAAGGATGCCGAGGCATCCTTATAAAATTCCTTGATTTAGTTACTTCCTTTCGAAAAGTGGTTTTAGCGAATACCATGCCAAAAAAGGAAAGAAATGCATGGGCATTGCGTACGAATAAAAGATGTATTGATGCGCCTCTGTTGTTTCTCCTTTAAAGACGAAACCAAGCACTCCAATCAAACTTACTGTAGTTAGACCAGCAAATAGTAATCCAAAAATGAGTTCTCCGAATTTAGGAATGAATTTCGTGAATAACCAGTGTCCTAATGTTGCTAAAACTGTTCCAATTAAACAAGAAACAAAAATGGCCATTGTTGGAACTTCTTTTGAATAATCCTCGATTAATTGAGTTTGAATCATATCTCCATAAAAATACGATACTATTCCCGCAAGTAAACCTGAACTTAGAGCGAAGAAGATTTTTTTTATCATAACTTATTATTTTTTCTGAACCTGCAATGTAGCTGTTATTTTCAGAATGTCAGCAACATCGTTTCCTTTTTTTCCAACGTTATATTCCGATCTGCTAACACTAAATTTAGCGACAAATGTACCTTTATTACCTTTTTTCACGAAAGTAAAAGGAATAGAAACCTCTTTTTTCACTCCATGCATTTCAAGTTTTCCAAGGGCTTTGAATCCAGATTCGGTTTTTTCAATTTTCGAAGATTCAAATTCAATGTAAGGATATTTTTCCGCGTGGAACCATTCATCTCCGCGCGCATGTTTATTTTGCAAACCATTTCCAGTATTAATCGACTCAACCTTCAACTTGAAATTGAACTTAGCCGACGCCAAATTTGCTGGATCAAAGACAATTGTACCACTGATGTCTTCAAATGTACCACTTACATCCGCATTTGAAAATGCAACTTTCTGTGTTTCCAAAATTTTCCATCCTTGACCAAAACTGGACAAGGAAAGAAACAATGCGGTGATAAAACTGAAACTTTTCATGTTGAGCTTGCGTTCGGAATTAGTTTTTAGCAACTTCTAAATCTGCGATTAAGTTTACTTCGTCTGATAATCCAGGTCCAACCTCGCCTACTCCAAAATCTGAACGTTTCACGATACCGGTAATTTGTAATCCAGCAACATCATTTCCTGCTCTGTTTTTTGCTGATCCTGTATTGGTACCTATAAGTGTAACTACTTTCGTTACACCATGCATAGTGAAATCACCAACGATTGTATAGTTGTTTCCTTTACCTTTTTTAACTGAAGTACTTTTGAATGTCAGTGTTGGGAATTTTTCTGCATCAAAATAATCTGCTGTTTTTAAGTGGTTATCACGCATTTCTAATCCTGTATTCACAGAGTTTGATTGAGCGGTCATCTCAATTGAAGCTCCAACGAAGTCTTCGTTTGGCGTACTGACCTTCACATCAAAGTTTGAAAATTGACCACTAATATTTGTGATACCGTTGTGAACGATTGTAAAACCTAATCTTGAATGCGCTCCATCCAATGACCAATTAGCTACTTCTAATGCTGTAAACGAAAACAATGCAAATGCTGCAAAAACGGATAAAATTACTTTTTTCATATTTATATTTTTTTGTTAAACAATTATTTGAATGCAAAGTTCATTTATTCTTGCGAACTTTCTCTTGACGTAGGTTAATAGATATTAATTATTAAACCTTACGCTTGAGGAACTTGCAAAGCGCTTAATTTTTCAAAAGCATCTTTTATGTGCCTTATCGGTTCAATTACCAAGCGTAACTTATCATTTTGTTGAACTAATCTATAGCCGCTTTGATGTTTCATGATAGCATTAAGTGTATAGGTGAAGGCTTCCGTCTCATAAAACGAGGATTGAGGATTCGCAATAAAGTAACCCACTAATTTCTCAGACTTGATGACCAATCTTTCCAAGCCTAATTCTTCGGCTAACCAACGTAATTCAAACGAAAATAATAATTCTTTTACCGCTTTTGGAAGTGGTCCAAATCGATCAATGAGGTCTTTCGAAAACTGATCCAATTCCGTTTTATTTTTCAGACTATCTAAAGATTGGTATAAACTCAATCGTTCGGCAACATTATTAACGAAATCATCTGGTATACGGACTTCCATGTCGGTTTCAAAAATACAGTCTTGCACATACGAAGTTATGAACTGGTCCGTG
This sequence comes from Flavobacteriales bacterium, assembly GCA_947461635.1. Lineage (GTDB taxonomy): Bacteria > Bacteroidota > Bacteroidia > Flavobacteriales_D > Crocinitomicaceae > UBA952. The sequence goes on from CANHMH010000006.1 coordinate 26,531, forward strand.
TGTCGGTCATCAAACAATTCTTTGAATTCGCTGTCTTTCAATTCCTGCATGGCTTCATTTAGGATTTTTTGATACATCTCAAATCCTATTTCCGAAATAAATCCACTTTGTTCTCCTCCAAGCATATTTCCTGCACCACGAATATCCAAATCCTTCATGGCAATGTTAAATCCTGAACCTAAGTCTGAGAATTGCACTAATGCTTCCAATCGTTTTCTAGCCTCGCTTGTTAATACGCTGTATTTAGGAGCAATAAGGTAGCAAAATCCCTTTTTATTTGATCTTCCTACTCGCCCGCGCAATTGGTGCAAATCACTTAATCCAAATTTATTTGCGTCATTGATGATGATGGTATTGGCATTTGAAATATCTATTCCCGATTCAATAATAGTAGTAGCAAGAAGGACATCGTATTTCCCTTCGATGAAATCCATCATGATTTTTTCGAGTTGTTTTCCGTCCATTTGACCGTGGCCAATTCCGACCCTCACACCCGGACACAATCTGGTGATCAATCCAGAAATTTCTCGGATATTCGACAAGCGATTATTAACGAAAAATACTTGTCCACCGCGCGAAACCTCATAAGCAATTGCATCACGAATAGTTTCTTCCTGAAAAGTAATAATTTCAGTAAGTACTGGCTGACGATTTGGAGGAGGTGTATTGATAATGCTTAAATCTCTCGCACCCATCAGAGAAAACTGCAAAGTTCGAGGTATGGGTGTTGCTGTAAGTGTCAGCGTATCCACTGTAGCTCGAATCGTTTTTAATTTATCCTTAACGGAAACCCCGAATTTCTGTTCTTCATCGATGATCATGAGTCCCAAATCTTTGAATTTCACACGATCAGCAACCACTGCATGTGTTCCGATGAGAATGTCAATTTTTCCTTCTGCTAGATTCTTTAAGGTTTCTGTGATCTCCTTAGCTGATTTAAAGCGATTAATGTAATCAACCGTGCAAGGAAAAGCAGAAAGTCGTTCTTTAAAACTTCTGTAATGCTGCATGGATAAAATTGTTGTTGGCACCAGAATAGCGACTTGTTTTGAATCTGTAACCGCTTTAAATGCTGCTCGAACAGCTACTTCCGTTTTTCCAAATCCAACGTCTCCACAAATTAAGCGATCCATTGGTGTTGAAGCTTCCATGTCGCGTTTAATGTCTTGCGTCGCTTTGTATTGATCCGGAGTATCTTCAAACATAAAAGATGCCTCTAATTCATTTTGCATGTAACTGTCTGGCGCGAATGCGAATCCTGGTTGACTCCTTCTCGTTGCATATAACTTAATTAAATCAAAGGCGAGTTCTTTGATTTTCTTTTTTGTTTTATTCTTTAATGTGGCCCAAGCTTGTGTTCCAAGTTTGTTCATTTTAGGAACAGAACCATCCTTTCCGGTGAACTTAGATATTCGGTGTAAGGAGTGGATACCAACATAAAGTACATCCCCATCTTTATAGATGAGTCGAATCGCCTCTTGAGGTTTTCCGTTTACATCGATCGTTTCTAATCCAGAAAATTGACCGACGCCATGATCAATATGTGTTACATAATCACCTTTTTGGAGGTTGTAAATCTCTTTTAATGTCAGTGCTTGTTTAGCCTGTCTAAATCCTTCTTTGAGTCTGAAGCGATGATATCGCTCAAAGATTTGATGATCTGTATAACAGACTAGTTTCAATTCTGGAGAAATAAATCCTTCGTGCAGTGAAAAATTCATTGCTGTAAAACTCACTTCAGCTCCAATGTCCTCAAAAATCTGGTAAAGGCGTTCAATTTGTCTGGGCTGATTGGAGAAAATTAGATTTTCGAACCTGTTAGATTGCCGTGAAAGCAAATCTGTTTTTAGTAGTTCGAAATTCTTGTTGAAATTCGGCTGTGGAATAAAGTCGAATTCAAAAAGATTTGCCGTTTTGTAATGGAATACAGGTCCCCATTCAACAATTTTGATTCGTTCTATGCTTTTTTGAAGTTCAATGGACGACAAATATAAAGAACTCGGTAAGGTATGTCGAACCGTTTCATTTAAGTTGCCATAAATCTCAACTGAACGATCATATTCTTTTCTGAGGATGCTTTCCATGCGTTCGTAAGAACTCATCCAACAGCTTAAATCTTGTCCAAGAAAAGTAAAGATATCTTCCTGTGACTCTATGCTCAACTGACCTTGAATATTCGGGATGACATTAAAAAACGCATGTGTATTGATGGATAATTGCGTTGCGGCATCGAAAGTTCGAATTGATTCGACTTCCTCACCGAAAAACTCAATTCGAAAGGGGAAATCATTTGCATATGAAAACACATCAACAATTCCACCGCGAATGGAGAACTGTCCCGGTTCATAAACGAAATCAACACGTTCGAATGCATATTCCAGCAGCAATTCATTCATAAAATCAATGCTGTAATTTTTCCCAAGTTCAACCCGTAGGGTATTTTTAATTAAATTTTTTTGAGTTGGAACCTTTTCAAACAATGCTTCCGGATAGGTAACGATCCAAGCGTTTGCTCCCCCTGAAATTCTTTCGAGGACTTCAGCCCTTGTTACCACATTCGCATTATCTGTTTCTTCCAATTGATATGGAACACGGTACGAGGCTGGAAAAAATAAAACGCGTTTATCGTCTGGGAAGAGCCCTTCTAAGTCATTTAAAAAATAGGCGGCTTCTTCTTTGTCTTCAAGAACGAACAGGTGATTCCCGGGAACCTGTTGCGCTACACAAATGGAGGTCAATGACTTAGCAGAACCAACGAGTCCTTTCCAATGGACGCGCACGTTCCCCTGGCTTAAAAGTGAAGCTGTTTGATCGATTTGCCTTAGTTTGGCAATAGATTTCAGGAGTTGTGTTTGGTCCATGAATAGCGCGAAATTAATGATTCTTATTCGATTCAAAACACAGAAAATCAAGAGATGTTTGGTTTCTACGAGGAAAATTGAGTTCACGTAGAATGACTAGTATGAACGTTGTACCAAAATGAACCGAATTCCGTTACTGCTGTATTGAAACATGGAAATAACAATTTGATGTGAATATCTAATGGATATGTATCATTTTAACCTGTTTTCGTTTTTTACTTTTATCCGACGAAATTTAACAAACCATATGAAAAAACAATTGAAATATCTTTTTGCGATCACTTCTTTGATTTCAGCAGGATTTATGTACGCTCAAGATTCAGTAGTTCCAGTTGCTGCAAATGCTGCGGAAGAAACAGGTAAAATTGTAGAAGAAATCTCTGCATTAGAATTCTTAATGAAAGGTGGAGTCTTTTTGATTCCGATTGCCATTCTATTGTTTTATACATCCTATGTATCAGTTGAGCGTTACCTCTATATTAAACGAATGACAAAGCACAACAAAAGTATGTTGACGCAAATCAAGTCGAATTTAGAAAACGCGAATATCCAAGGAGCGCTTAACACACTTGCACAGGATCAAACTGCTTTTGGTAATGTTGTGAGAGAAGGTGTTCAGTCCATGGGAAGACCTATTCCGCAAATTGAATCTAATATGGAGAAAGTTGCGAATATTGAAATTGGTAAGATGGAAAAAAACATCGGTCATTTAGGATTGATTGCTGGGATTGCTCCAACACTTGGGTTCATCGGTACTATTTCTGGGGTAATCAAGATTTTCTACAGCATCTCTGTTACAGAAAATGTCTCCATTGGAAACATCTCGGGAGGTTTGTATGAAAAAATGATCTCTTCTGGATCAGGATTAGTTGTAGGTATCATTGCCTTTACTGCGTACCACCTATTAAATGGAATGATTGATAACTATGCGTTAGCAATCCAACGAGTTAACTTAGAATTCATCAAATTGAATAGACCTAGCGATGGCAATAAAGCGTAATAGAAGGTTCCATGCGGAGGTAGCTACTTCTGCATTGAGCGACATCATGTTTTTCTTGTTGTTGTTCTTTTTAATTATTTCTACGCTTGCGAATCCGAACGTGATTAAAGTTCCGCTTCCTCAAGCAAAGAATAACGAGAAAACGAACAAAGCTCACGTGGCCTTATCGGTAGAAATCGACCCTGTGACAAATGCTAAGAAATACAGTGTGGACAATAAAGAGGTTCCTTATGATCAGATTGGCTCTGTACTTGTAAAAGAAACACAAAAGAAAGGCGACAGCACCGTTGTTTTACGTATTCCTTTCGATTCTAAAGTGCAAGAATTAGTTGATTTACTTGAAATTGGCATGGTCAATCAATTAAAAATGATCATCGCTACGAAGGAGCATAGTTAGATTTACGGGAACATTTCGTTAAACACAAAAAAACTAAAGATGAGTGCATATATCGACATATTTGAGAAAGATTACATGGAATCTAGAAGTGAAGTCAAGCGATCCTTGGTGTACACATCGATTTCCCTGTTAGTGCTTTTCATTATTTTGATGATCACGTCATTCAACATCCTACCAGCCATTCCAGAAGATATTCCACCATTAAAATCAGACGAGGTCATTGAATTGTTTGAAATGGAACATGTGGAATTAATTCCTGAAGAAAGAGGGAGTCGTGGTGGAGGAACATCATCTGATGCGCCCATTGATCAACCACAAGACCAAACAGAACGAGTAGCTACAAGTCATTCTAGTGATTTCACGTCAACAAGCGGTCAATCGAATAACCACAACACAAACAATTCTAACAACCCTACTTCTACTACGGTTCGTGGTACGAATTACTTTGGGACAGGAGGTAGTGGTGGCGGAACTGGCTCTGGAAATGGACCGTTTGGAGGTTCAGGTAGTGGTCCGGATGATGGTGTTGGTCCAGGCAGAGGAACAGGAAGCGGAAAAGCACGCGTGCGTTTAAACAACATTACAGAGAAACAATACAACATCGATGTTGATTGTGTAGTTGCATTAAAATTAACGTTTAATGCAGAGGGCGTTGTTACGGATTGCCGACAGATTAAATCCGTCACCACATGTACAAATCAAAGCATTATTAATGACGTTATACGACAGGTGAAGCAGCAAGTGCGTTTCAATAAGGACCCTGGCGCACCGCTTGCACAAGCAGATTATACCATTCGACTAAACGCAAGATAACCGAATTATTTAGCGAAAAGACTCATTGCTTTTTCCACCATTAATTTTGATCCCACGTAATATGGAATGCGTTGGTGTAATTTACTTGGCTTAATTTCCATGATGCGATGCTCTCCAGTTGTGGCAAGTCCTCCAGCTTGTTCAGCAATAAAGGCTAAGGGATTACATTCATACAACAAGCGCAATCTTCCTTCAGGAGCAGATGGAACTGCTGGATAGATGTATATTCCACCTTTTATCATGTGGCGGTGGAAATCAGCCACTAGAGAACCGATGTATCTACCAGAGTAAGGTTTACCCGTTTGATTATCGTAACTCTGACAATAATTGATGTACGCTTTTAGTCCAGGATCAAAATCATTTAAATTCCCTTCATTTACAGCGTAAATACGACCATTTTCTGGCATTTTCATGTCAGGATGTGAAAGGAAAAACTCACCAATGCTTGGATCTAATGTGAATCCATTCACTCCATTTCCAGTTGTATAAACTAAGATGGTTGAGGATCCATAAAGCACGTATCCCGCAGCGACTTGTTCCGTTCCAGGCTGAAGCATATCTTCCAATGTAGCTTTTGTTCCTTGCGGAGAAATACGTCGATAGATAGAAAAGATAGTACCGATCGAAACATTTACATCGATGTTACTCGAACCATCCAATGGATCAAATAAAACAACATATTTTCCATATTGAGATTGCTCCGATTCGAATGCTAAAAAATCATCATTTTCTTCTGAAGCGATCCCACAAACTTCTCCTCCATTGGAAAAAGCTCGAATGAATGCTTCATCCGCTACAACATCTAATTTTTGCTGTTCCTCACCTTGAACATTTTGACCACCTTGGGCGCCCAAAATATGTTCAACGAGTCCAGCTTTACGCACATCATTGCTTACTATTTTAGATGCAAGTACAATGTCATTTAGCAATCTTGAAAGTTCACCTGTTGCGTAGGGAAAGTGACTTTGATTCGTCACGATAAACTCGTGCAGCGTGATCAATCTCGACATGGTATAAATTAGATAGAAAACATGCTACCGTGTTCGTTTCCAATTTGAATTGGGTTCACGATCAAGGTTGGAATTAAGGCATCGTTTGTTATGATGTATTGCTCGTAATTTGTTGTTAATGCTGACAAGAAATTATTGCGATTCAAATTCATGATAGCAATTAAATCTGCATCAACACTTACGGCATATTTTACAACTTCTTTATCAAATCCACTTCTTGAAACAATGGCAGAAGTCATTTCGATGTTTCTGTCTTTAAAGAAACTTTCAGAAAAAGTAATATTGGACAATACATGGTGACGAAGGTACTCATCTGTTTCATCTGGTGTTACCACGTGAACTTTTGAATTAAAATATTTTGCCAAATTAGCAACAATTGATAATTTTTGTTTAGTCTCTTTGTGTAAATCCATTGGCACAACGATGGAATCGTATCCAGTTACTTTGATAGATTTCTCTTGAACGATTATAAACGGAACTTGTGAACTTGTTACCACTTTCAATGCATGACTACCTGTAATGTGCTGCCAACCATGAGCTCCGTGCGTTCCCATGAAAATTAACTCAGCTTGGTGCTCGGCTGCAAAAGCTCCGATATCTTCAAAAATACTACCAATGCGAACATTTGGTTGAATAGAAACTCCCTCACCAGCAAATTTTGAGATTACATCTTGTAATTGCACAAAGGCATCTTCAATTTGATTTTCCTTCGAAACAACGTGTAAAATCTGAACAATGGCGTTTAGGGGTTTAGCAGTTGCAATAGCGTGTTGTAGAGCGATATCCGCAACGATCGTAAAATCATGAGGTACGATAAAAGTTTTTTGTTGCATAGTTGTATTTTTTACAAAATTAAGACAAAGTGACTAAAGAACGCACTAGTTTTATCTTTATTTTTGTATGAAGGTGATTTACTTTTCAAGACAAAAACAGGATTATGCCAATTATTGGAAAACTCATCCAAAAAACGACTGCGTTAAGCTTCAAACGAAATGCAAAAAAAGGAATTGATTACCGTCATCAACTAGAAGCATTACGCAATACGATTGACCGAGCGAAAAGTACGAAGTTTGGTTTTGTTTACTCGTTTCACTCCATTTTAGATAAAACGGATGTGGTTTCGCAGTATCAAAAAATGGTTCCAATAGTCGACTACGAGGAGTTTCATGAAAAATGGTTGAAAGATTCGATCGCCGGAGTAAAGGACCACACTTGGAAAGGAAGGATTAAATATTATGCTTTATCTTCCGGGACAACAGGGTCGCCAAGTAAGCGGATACCCGTTACGACAGAAATGATTCGCTCATTTCAGCGTGTCAGTTTAAGACAATTTTCAATTTTACATGAATTAAATTTACCAGAAGAATTTTATTCTGCCAGTATACTTGCTGTAGGTGGTTCCACCAAACTCACAAAGAAAAGCACACATATTGAGGGAGATTTAAGTGGTATCTTGAAGAAACATACATCGATCATTGCAGCACCATTTACGAAACCTTCAAAAAAAATTACCAATTTAAAAAATTGGAAAGAAAAATTGCCCTTGATGATAGAACAGGCGCCAAACTGGAACATTGGTATTATCGCAGGTATTCCGAGTTGGTGTATCTTGTTGATGGAAGAAATCGTCAAACATTACCAATTGAAATCGATTCATGACATTTGGCCAAATTTACATGTATATGTACACGGTGGGATTTACATGGAGCCTTACCGCGAACGACTAGAAAAAATTTGCGCGCAAAAAGTAGAGTTGCTCGATACATATTTAGCAAGTGAGGGGTATTTTGGTTATCAAACAAGTCCCCATCGAAAGGGGATGAAATTATTGATGAACAACGGTATATTTTTTGAATTCGTACCTTTTAATTCTGAATATTTCGATGAAAACGGTGAATTAATCAATCCAAATAAAGCGTTTACAATCAGTGAGGTAAAAGAAGGGGTTGACTACGCATTAGTCATTACAACGAATGCTGGATTGTGGCGTTACCTCATCGGTGATCTGGTTCGTTTTGTTGATTTAGAAGCACATGAGATTATTATTTCAGGCAGAATAAAACAGTTTTTAAGTTTATGTGGCGAGCATCTTTCTTTGGACAACATAAACCAAGCTTTGATGAAAGTGTCACATTCCAAAGGCATCACTATTTCAGAGTACACCCTTTTTGCTGGAGAAGATCGTCAGATTCATCATTGGTATGTAGGCTCGGATATCCCGTTTGATTCTGAGCATATTATCGATGAATTGGACAAAGAACTTTGCTTATTAAATGATGATTACGCTTACGTTCGCAAATACAACTTAGAGAAGCCGATGCTTACGATTGTCCCGACCGAAACATTTTATGGATTTTTAGAATCCTTGGGGAAATTAGGTGCCCAAAACAAAATGCCACGTGTACTAAATAAAGAACAGGCGGGAAAATGGATGGATTACATTAACGCAAACGATTGCCGCTAAACAAGGAGTTTTTTGTAAATGTATAGGCGAAATTTACTTCTATTGAGTGGCGGTAAGCACTCGAAATACGCCCCACGTCGTAATCATAAGATAGACCTAAATCAATCGGCCCGAAATTAAAAGAAAAATAAGGCGCAATGGTTCCCATTGATCTAAAATAAAAACCCATGAAAAGTGATTGTGAGCTTACGAGATTAGTGATTTCAGAATTAGCTCTGAAGTTGGAGCGATAAAATAATCCAAGAATCGTTTCTTTATGAGGGCCTTGAAAGAGTTGCGTTACGCTTAGTTCCATACTTGATTTGTCATCAAAAGCGTATTTAACTTGTGAGTTAAGGCAATATTTTCTAAAAAGGCGATCCGTCGTAAGACTGTTATAATTTAATCTAGGACTGTTTACATGTGCGATGGCAAATCCACCCATAAATGCAAAATCTCCACTACTTAAATTAGGCTTATTTCCTGGGACATAACGGTAGTTCATGCCTAGTCCGGCATCCAAATAAGAAAACGAGGTGAAATCATTCGCTTCGCCAGAATAAACAGATGGATCTAATGAACTTCCATTCCATTGCGAGTAGTAAAGTAAGCGAGAGAAATCGGCACTTCGGTTACAAATTGCTGTTTGAATTCCTGCCGACAGCCAGTGTCCCTTGGCTAATGGAAGATGTCCACTCACCGACGTTCCAAATGATTTTTGTGACATTTTTGAATCTCCTCCGACGTCATTGCTAAAGAACACACCAATACCAGCGTAAGCTTTCGTGCTTTTCTTGGTTTTACCAACGGAGAATTCTCCCATCCCGTAACTCGTCATGAACTGAGTGCCAGAGCCCAGCCATTGATTGCGATTTTGCAAGCTGATTCTCTCAAATCCTTGGTGCATCGAAGTTGTTGACGGATTCAAAATAGGCATTGTTTTATCAATTTGCGTCAAGTGATAGTCTTGTGCAAAAACCGAGAATCCAACTAAACAAAAAAGCAAGGTGTTAATCTTCATTTTTTTGCTTATCGAATTAATGTAATATTTCCTGACATTTTTTTCTTTGTTCCACCGGAATAAGTCACATCACATATATACGCGTAAACACCTGTGTTCAACAATTTTCCTTTGTAGGTTCCATCCCATTTGAATGTTTTATTGTTCGATTCAAACACACAGTTCCCCCAGCGGTCAAAGACCTTAAAGCCGATTGATTCGATGTTTTTACCAACGATGATTTGATATACATTATTGTCTTCATTACCGACATTATCAGGTGAAAAAGCAGTTGGAATATGAATGCCATCCGCACACTCCGGCGAACTCGCATTCGGATCACATGGATTCAAAGGATCTGATCCTTGCGTTACCTCAAGGGCATCGTTGTAACCATCTCCATCTGTGTCTGGGTTGTTTGGATTGGTTCCAATAACTCCTTCTTGAGCGTCCGTTAATCCATCAAAATCTGTATCGATTTGACAACCTGGCAAAGTATCATCAGGATCACATGGATTCAGTGGGTCTGAACTATTTGTCAGCTCCGTTCCATCATTCACACCATCTCCATCCGTATCTGGATTTGTTGGGCTTGTTCCTGCCAATCCTTCTTGAGTGTTTGTAAGTCCATCGCCATCTTGGTCACAAGGTCCAGCATTTGGATTTGGAATACATGGATTTGCATTGTCTGGATCTAATTCATTCATCACTCCATCACCATCAGTGTCAATAATAATCGATTCTAGTGCATCAATGATTCCATCACCATCGGTGTCGAGCGGTGTTGCAGGATTTGGTCCAAGTTCGATGCAATCATTTTCACCATCACCATCTGTATCTACTACGTTCGGATCGGTACCTGCAGCCACTTCAACCGTATTCAAACATCCATCTCCATCTAAATCTGGAATATCTGGCACAAAAACAGCAACGATGGTTTCTGGACCATTGATGTTAATGAAATTCGAATCTAATGTGCTTGCTAAGCCCATTGGTCCGGTTGTATATGTCCAGTGGTCAAATACATACCCTGCATTTGCTTTCGCCTTCACATTCGTTTGTATTCCACCAAAATAGGTTGTTGCCCAAGGATAACTCGGTGGATAAATCGAATTCACTTTGATTGTTCCGGCATTCGCAGGCGAAACATCAAACGTAACAGGAAAAGGTCCGGTAAGTTGGTAACAATCGATAAGTCCTTGTGTTAGGGCGGTACAACGCGTGTTTATAAAGTTGTGCAATGCTGTTACGTTTGCCGTAAAAGTTGCCATTGATCCACCCCATTTAGCAATTTGACCTGGCATTTCTGGTCCAATTTCAGCCAACATGGAGTCAAGTAAAGGTATCATAAATGAACATGACAACTTCGTATTCAATAGATCGATGTATCTTGCAATATAATATTGTTCCACCACTGGATTTTCATTGATGAGCTTTTCTAAAATCTCGGTATGACCTTGCCCACCTGGGTTAGGTAAATTTTCCACATTACAAGGGTCAGCATCTGGAAGTGTACTAGGAACACCCGTATAATTTATATAATGACCAAAGGTTGCATCTTGATCCCACAATGCATAACCCCATTTTCTATGTTCTCCTGTTGTATCTAAACCTCGCCACCAAGCTGTATTCCAATTCAGCCAATCTGTTGTTACGGTAACAGAGTTTAGAACGAAGTAATCTACAAGTGATTTCCAATTAAATAAACTATCCACATAGTTGAAATTTGCAGCCACTCCCATATTGTTCGTGGCCACATAATTTTTGAGGCTATTCCAAGCTGGCGCTGCATTTGGCGAGCCATATTCCTGCCAAGTACCTCCCCATGTTTTCAAATATTGAAGATCATATTTGTACTGGTCAAAATAATAATCTGTAAAATCATGATCATCCGCTTTTTCCCTGATTTCATATACACCCCAATATGCACCATTTAAGTACAAAATGCACGGTCGCCATGTTCGTTCATCAAGTTTTAATTCAGCACGAATAGAGAGTGTGTGTACATAAGCATCTCGAATGTGAGCGCCTCCTGTAGAAAACGGATAGTTATCATTTGCTGCCGGTTTTAAAATCAATTTTTGAAAACCAGTTCGCGTTCTTTCCGGAAATATTTGATGGTCAATGTCGCCATTTTGACCGTATTGGTCTCGGCATACAAAATCGAATCCGCGTTGTTGATACGCCCAAGAATCATTACCATGTTTATTGAAATCACCCTCCGATTCATCTTTAAATGTTCCATCTTGCTCAAATAACTCAAATGCTCCAATGCGATCTGGTGGATTTTGACTTCCTTGTGCGACAAGGTTGTAAACACCTTGGCTACAAATGGAAACAACTGGTATAGAATGTGTTACATTTATGAAATATGTATTTGTTGCTGTAAAAGAAGTTAAGCCTGTACCGAAAGCTGCTGCGCGAAGAACCTTGGTTGTTGCTATTGAAATAGGTCCTGAATATACGGTTGAAGTCGCTACTGGATCTGATCCATCTAGCGTGTATCTAATGGTAGCACTAGGGTCAGCACAAGAAATAGAAACAGATTGTGTGACTGGATAGAATCCGGCTTGCTGACTGAACGTAGGAGTAGGTATGTAAAAGTTTTGAGCACCGGAATTGTTTGCATTCGGTGTTGGTGTGGTAAACAATTTAAAATCAACCGCTGCATTTGTCGATCTGCCAACAGAGTGATTGGCCTTCGTTAAATGGACGATTTTAAATGAATCCACGACATTTCCAAAGGAATTAGAAAGAATAATCCAGTCTCCATCCGTTTGAGAAAGATTGAAATTTGGATGGTATTCATTCCCATTTACCAAATTTCTTTTGGTGCAAAAGACCATTTTAAATCCGCTCGCTGGTATAGATCCACTTGGAATCATCCATTTTGTCAAATTTGTTGCTTTATCCGATAGGTACCACCCTGTTAAATCAATTGGAGCTGCAGTGACGTTATACAATTCAACCCAATCTTCTTTTTGACCATAGGCATCAGACGGACCTGTGATATTGGAACAAGAATATTCATTGATAACGACTTGACTGAATGCAATTTGATGAAAAGCAAGAATAATCAAACTGAGTAGTAGTTGTTTCATAGTTTTTGGTTAAGAGCGACTAAAATTAGCGAAAAGACGAACAATTTCCAATCATCAAAACGTGTATTGTTAAAACAAGTTGTTTTTTTTGTTAAAATTGCATGAATAAAAATTCATTGATTATGAAAAACAGTCTAATTATCCTTCTATCCATCCTTGTTCTTAGTGTTTCTAATTCATGTAAAAAAGTTGAGGGAACCGGAGGCGGAGCAACGATAAAGGGAATGATAAATGAGCAAAAATATAATGCATTAGGAAATATCATTGCAGAATATCCAGCAGCAGATAAAAATGTTTATTTAATTTACGGAACGACTGATCAATTTTATGACGACGACGTAAAAACAAGTTATGACGGATCCTTTATGTTTAAGTACCTACAAAAAGGAACCTATACTGTTTTCGTATACGAGGATGATGCTAATCAACCAAGTGGAAAAAATGTTATTAAACAAACATTTGAAATTACTGAAAAAGGTCAAGTGCAAGATTTGGGCACCATAAATACTCGTAAAATCTAATGAAATCGGTTTTCTTTCTGTTGATCTTGTGTGTAAATTTTCATGTGATTTACAGTCAATCTACTGTTTTTCAAGTTTGGAATGAACTTGGTGTTAGCGGAAAATTAAAAAACGATTTTTCGTACGGCGTTGACTTAACCGCTCGAATTGGAGGCGACGGACTCAATACCATTTTCCCGCAGTTATCCTTAAAATACAAAGTAAACAAGTATGTTCGGGTGTCTATTGATTACCGTTTGATTGGAAAAAAAGAGCTAAATGGAAATTTTTTAACCACTAATCGCATTAATGGAAACCTTCAGCTTTCTTATGGAATCAAACGTCATTCATTCGGATTTAGAACGCGTTATCAATACTCATTCAATGCGTTAGTTGGTCCATATGAATCTGAGTTTGATCAAGCCATTCGCTTTAAACCGAGTTATGCATTTGACATCAATAATAGTTTTTTAACGCCCAATTTCAGTTGTGAGTTCTTTTATAACCCATTATCAGGGGAAAACGGAAAACAATTTACAAGGATTCGTTATTATGTAGGTGTTGAGATGGAACTTGATGGTCCACATGGTTTCGAATTAGGCTATTACTACGATCAGAAAATTCAAGTTGCGAATCCTATAAATCGCAGTATTTTAAACCTTTCTTATTCCTATGCGATAGGTCAGGTGAAAAAGAAAGAGCCCGCAAAACGCACAGGCGTCCGATTTTTGTAGGTTTTAAGTGGTCTCATCATATTGGTCCGCCATCAAACGATCCAATACAATTTGCAAATTCAATTCCTTTTTTTCTTGACGCATTTGAATAGCTGTTTGCGTAAAAAATTGATGTTGCTTCAAGAATTTTACTTGGATTTCATCCCATTGTTTGCGTGATTCTAATTTCCCCATTTCGGTTAATTCTAGTCGCAGGCGGTCAGCTATTTTCTCAAAATCATCAGTCCCTAGGTAATCTAAATCGGCATCGCAAATGATTTCTTGCAGCTTATTTATTGGTTTGTGTGGGAATTTTGTTACGTGAATAAGTTCTACAATTGTTTTTACGTGTTGTTCTGTGTAGCCGTATTTTGGGAGGATTTCCCTTGCCATTCGCGCACCAATTTCTTCATTGTTATCGTACCTTTCGATAAATCCGGCATCGTGTAAAATAGCCGCAGTTTTCAATAAAAACAGCCCTTCATCTGTCACACCTTCAAGCAATGCAATTCGTTCTACCGACTTTACGACATCTTTTGTATGCCTCAAGGAGTGGTAATACAATTTGTCAGACAAGTTCTTTTCTAGAAATGAAAGCACATTGTGTTCCGTTTTATAGTATTTAATCGAGCTGTAATGATGTAATTTTTTGATTTCTTCGAACCGAGAATTTGGTAACAAACCTTCACCATTGAGGGAAAGCTCTGGTTTTATGCGATTAACCACATATGTATCGACTTTCTCACGTGATTTTGTAAGTGCTTTTCCTTTGTATTCACATTCAAAATAAGGCTCAATAAATTGGAATGTACTTCCTGTAATTGTAACTTTCCCTGGTTCACCTAACATCTCCATCCGTTGAGCTAGATTTACTGTTGATCCCCAAATATCGTAAGCTAATCGAATATTCCCGATGATTCCAGCAATAACAGGTCCGGTATTTATCCCAAGTCTTATCTCCCAAAAATCTTCGTGATCTGCAATGGCTTCATACTTCAATTTATCCATAAACGCTTGGATCTGTAGCGCTGCGGTACACGCATCGATGGGATTGGTTGAGTTTTCAATTGGAACGCCCCCAGCACACATGTAGGCGTCTCCAATAGTTTTAATTTTCTCTAGGTTGTTCGCTTGAATGATTTCATCAAACTTTTGGAATAGAATATCTAGTTTGGAAACGATTCTACTTGGTTGCATGGTATCTGAAATACGCGTAAATCCGACCACATCTGTAAACATGACGGATACTTGTTGGAATCCTTGCGCTTTTACTTTTCCGGAGCGTTTTAATTCAATGACAACCTCTGAAGGTAATGTATTATTTAGCCATTGTTCTGTACGGTCTTTTTCCGTTTGAAGTAGAACCTGTTGTTGAAGTACTTTGTTTTTTTCTTCTTCAATTAAGCGGTTTTGTTCTTCGATTTTTGTCTTCTGGAGGCGTATTTCTCTTGTTCTTTCAGCAATCTTTACCTCTAATCTTACTTGATTTCTTCGAGACCGTTCAATTCTACTTCGAATGAAGATAAAAATGCTGAAAAATAAAATGACGCTGGACAAGACCCAGAACCACCAAGTTTGCCAAAAATGTATTTCGCGTGTTAATTCTATCATTCAAATGAGTGCTCGTGGATACAATTGCTTTGAACAAATTTACGAAATACCAAAGCGTAACGCTTCAATAATCCATAAAAAAAGGGGCCGCAGCCCCTTCCATTAATAGTATCCTTTTTTAGGAGTCGGTTGGTTAATTGGTTGTTTACTTTTTTGGACATTGAAACCAACGTTTATTCCAGCAAATCCTCCGCCTTTTTGGGACGTATAAAACAAGTTAACTGGGACATTCAACGATCCCGCGCGGAATGTGCGACCAAAAGCAATGACAAAACTTGTACTTAGTTTAGCACTTCCTCTCATATCTAAGTTTTCTTCAAACGTATAATTTTGACCTAATTGAGTTCCAGTTGACAATGCATATTGGTTCCAATCGCTTCGTGAAAAATATTTACCTTGTTCACCATATGTGCCCTTCTCGTCGAAGAATCCTTCGCTCGTATGCTTAATGCTCAATCTAGGTCCGAAAGCAAATTCCCAACCATTTTTACCAAAACGAAATCCATTCATCAAAGTAAACGAAGGTAAAAATTTACCTTGCTCTAATCCTGATACATTTACGATTCCTTCTACTAATGCAGAGAAGTTTTCTGTTCCGACATATTGTCCTTCGAACTGATACCCAATCATTGAAACGAACGGCGCGATATCTAGTCCACCTTGCGAAGTTGGTCGAGTGGCAAATTCATGTAATGAACCTACAAGTGCAGCTCCTCCAATTCTAGGACCTGAGTTATTGATTTTTCCAATGTTATTTGATGTAATCGGCTCGTTTTTGAATGCCAAGCGATCAGCCGTCACTTTGTCAACGGTAAATCCGTGTATTTCATAAAGTACAATTTCCAACATGCGTTGGATTTCCGTTTCTTGGTTATCGAACTCCTTCACCGCTGACTTGAATAATGTTTGATTTTTAACATCGACAATTTTAATGGTTAAAGCAATTTTGTTCCCAAGTCCGTCGATACTTCCGCACATGATGTAATCAACGTTCAATTCTGTTCCAAGTTTGATCAAGCAATTTTGACCATAACAATTTGTTCTGAATTCCTCCTTTGCTTTTAAAACATCAGCCATGTCGTATTCGTCA